>DRTC01000399.1 GCA_011372345.1 Candidatus Cloacimonadota bacterium | reverse complement strand
TCTATGATTTGAACGATCCCGTTTGCGGCTCTCCTTAAAGCAAAAGGATCATTCGAGCCGGTCGGGATCATATTTACTCCGAAAATCCCGCAAACAGTATCCAATTTATCAGCAATCGCCACCAGAGAACCTGACAAGGTTTCAGGCAGGAAATCATTTTGTCTGCGTGGGAGATAATGCTCAAAAATTGCTTCCGTAACTTCCTTTTCTTCACCACTTTTGAGAGCATAATTTTTCCCGATATAACCCTGAAGTTTGGTGAATTCTTTTTCTCCAAGCATCAAGGTCACGAGATCTGCTTTACAAAGATGAGCAGATCTTTTAGCTTTTCTTTTTAAAGCTTCGGATAAATTTAACTGATCGGAAAGAAAGTCAGTGATGTTTTCCATCCTTAAGGTTTTATCGAACAAACTACCCAATTTTTCCTGAAAGGTAACATCTTTCAATTTGGGAATATAAGTTTCCAAAGATTGTTTTGTGTCTTCATAAAAATAAAATTCAGCATCTTCAAGACGGGCTTTGATAACTTTTTCATTCCCTGCTTTGATCAGATCTGAAAATTCCGGATTTCCATTGGATATAAAGACAAATTTATTAACAAGCTGACCATTTTTATCTTGAACTGCAAAATACTTTTGATGTTCCGACAAAGTTGAGATAATGACTTTTTCCGGTAATTCAAGATATTTTTTTTCATATTCAGCTATAACTGCAGTTGGATATTCGACCAGATCTATAACTGTTTCCAGGAGTTTTTTATCTTCGATCAACTCATCATCTGAATCTTTAAAAATGTCTTTCAATTGAGTTTGGATAAGATCTTTTCTTTCCTGACGATTTGGGATAACATAAACTTTTTTTAAAGAGGATTCATAATCAGAAGTTTTATTAATTTGAACTTTGTTGGAAAGTTTTTGGAAGCGATTCCCAAAAGAATCATTTCCTGCTTTGATATCGTTAATTTCAACCGGAACGATTTTATCTCCGAAAATAGCGACCAACCAACGGATCGGACGCGCAAAAGCAAGTTTTTTATCACTCCATTTCATCGCTTTGGGAAAGGAAATCTTACCGAGTAATTCCGGGATGACGGATGCGAGGATCGCATCAGTTTTTTCACCCTTGATTTCCAACTTTACTGCTATTTTTTCACCTTTAGGTGTTTGTTTGAAAAAGATATCATTTTCTGTTGCTTTTGCTCCCCGCAAAAATCCGGAAGCAGCCTTGGTTAGATTTCCATTTTCATCAAAGGAAACAGATTTTGCGGGACCCACTCTCTCGATTATTTCATCTTTTTGAAAAGATTGCAGATTCGATATTTTAATAGCAAACCTTCTGGGTGTCGAATAAAGAAAAATATCATCAAAAGATAGTTTTTTCTCTTTCAAACGAGAACGAAAAAAATCTTCGATCTTTTTCATCGCTCCGAAAATATAACCTGCTGGAATCTCTTCGACTCCAATTTCTAATAAGAATTCTTTAAATTCCATACACTTACCTATAAAGGTGTCAAAATTTTAAAACTCGATTTTATTGTCTATTATTTCTTTTTGGAAAATTCAAGGTTAAAAGATGTTGCTTAACCACAAAGTCACAAAGTCACGAAGGATGACATAAAGAAGGCACAAAAATCGTAAATCAACTTGCCAAGTTGATCCCAGCAAAAAAACTAATTACTTTTTTTCATCAAATTAAATTCTTAAGTTTCGCAGTTCGATATTCACCATTATAAAACGAATTAGAATTTCAAATTTATCAAACAAGCAGATGTTAATTTATTAATTATGAGGGAGTTAACCATAAATTTCCATTTTTTATCAT
>DRTC01000398.1 GCA_011372345.1 Candidatus Cloacimonadota bacterium | reverse complement strand
TTGATTTCATATAATTCTGAAAAAACCTGGTAGATCTCCCTTAAAAGGTCTTTTGCTTTGATCTTTTTTGCTATTTCCAATCCCCTTTTTAGAAACTCTCGAGCCTGCTTTAGTTTTCCCAAATTCAGATAAAGTCTGGCACCATTACTGAGAGTGCTTGCTATTCCTCTTTTATCACCGATGGTTTCCTTTATCTTCAAAGCTTTCATATAGAATTCCAGAGCTTTTGTATTTTGATTTGATCTGTTATAATCATTTCCGATGTTGTTCAAAGTTTTGGCAATACCACTTTTCTCATTAAGTTCTTCATACAATTCAAGAGCTTTGAAATGATGTGCCAGCGCTTTGTCATGATCCCCTTTATTCCAGTAAACCAAGCCGATATTATTGTTTGTTCCGGCAACACCGATCTTATCGTTTATTTCTTCACTAATCTTCAGGGAATTCAAATAAAACTGCAAAGCTTGATTATATTTTTTCAAATTCAAATAAAGAATTCCAATATTATTCAAGGAACCTGAAATATCTTTCTTGACTCCAATTTCTTCCCTTATCTTCAAGGATTTAAAATAATATTCTGAAGTTTTATCATAAAAACCAAGATTACGGTAAATCAAACCGATATTATTCAAAGTAGAAGCAATTCCTTTTTTATCTTTGATCTTTTCCCGCAATTTCAAGGATTTCTGATAATAACTCAATGCTTTTTCATAACTGCTTAAATTCCAATAAACTATCCCTATCGAATTAAGAAGATAAGCAGCACTTTTGTTATCATTTAATTCCTCCCGAACTTTTAATGCTCTCTGATAATTTTCAAGAGCAGAATCGTATTTATTCAGGTTACATAAAGTAATTCCGATCAAACTCAAACAATCTGCAATTTTGTCCTTATCCGATAATGCTTCTCTGATCTTCAACGAATTTGTGTACATCTCCAAAGCTTGCTGATAATCGCTTAAATGTCGAAAAATGTTTCCCAGATTAACAAAACATTCAGCGGTCATTCTTTGATCGTTGGTTTGCAGGCATAAATCCAATGCCTGTTTTGCCTGATCAAGATTTTCTTGGGTGGGGGTATCAGAATATTTTTTTGAATTTTCGAGCAAAGAACTGATTTTTTTTATTTGAATATTTTTTTGATATTTTATTTTTCTCATACTTTTAACAATTTTAACACAAAAACCGTTCCCTGATGTTCATTATTCTCAACATAAACCTCTCCCCCATATCTTTCGAATGTTTTTTTTACGATGTAAAGTCCCAATCCTGTTTTACCGCTTTTCCCATATTTAAAACTTTCATCAAATATTTTTTCTTTGATATTATCCGGAATTCCTATTCCATAATCGCTGATAGTCAGGATACAGAATTTTTCATCTTTTTCAATTATAATATCTATCCTTTTCGTTTTCCCGTGAATGACAGCATTTGAAATTATATTATCAAAAACCGAGGGTAGAGCATCATCAGCTAATACTTGGCAAAACCCTGAAACATTGAATTCAATATGGGTATATAATCTTGTAAGTTGATCGATAAGTTCGCGAACTTCATAAATACTCAATTTTTTATGATTCGAGGTAAATAACTCCAGGTCTTTCATTCTCCTGATCAATTTTACACCTTTATTGATATTTAAGAAAATCTCGTTTAAATAATCTTCATCTTTTGTATCCTGGAACATTCTGATCGCACTGGTGATAACTGCCAGATTATTGGTTAGATCATGACGGAGAATTTTGTTGATCAATGTTAGAAGTTCCCGGTGTGATTGCAGTTCTTTTTCATTTTTTTTTCTTTGAGTTATATTCGATGCGATTTCCACGATCCTGGTCATCTTACCATTTTCATCAAAAATGGGTGATGTGGAAACATTAAAATATTGATCTTTGAATCTATCATAAAAATCTTCATTTGAGATCTTTTGAGTAATAAGAGTGTTCTGGTAGGGGCAATTTCTTTGCGGAGAATCAAATCCGTGGATGATCTCATAACATTTTTTCCCGACAAAATCTTCCGGTTTTCTGTGATAAGTTCGTGCAAACGCTTTATTAACAGCAATATAATGAAAATCCATATCCTGGATCGAGATCAGATCATTTAGGGAATTGAATGTTTTTTCCCATTCTTCTTTCGCCTGTTTGAGTTGCTCTTCTGTTTTCTTTCTCTCTGTAATGTCTTCACAAGTTGTTACGATAGCAATCGGATCCCCGGTCTCATCTTTCACAACTTTGGACATCAGCCAGACAGGAAAAATTGAGCCATCTTTTCTGGTATTAACTCTTTCTCGGATCAGACCTTTCCATTTCTTGACCGATTTAAGATTTATTAGTTTTTTATTTTCATGGTTTGCGAAAATACCTGTTTGTTTCCCAAGTAGTTCATCAACTTCATATCCATGCATTTCAGCGATAGCAGGATTAAGATAGATGATTTTTCCCAGCGTATCTGAGATCGTAATTCCGATTTGAGTAGCTTCTATTGCTTGTTTTAGTTGATGTAATGATTTTTCAGCTTTTTTCCTTTCAGCTATTTCCTGCTTTAATTCCAGATTTATTGATTTCAGAATATCAGCTTGTTTTTCCTTTTTTTCAATCTCAAATTTAGTTTCCATTTCCGAAATCTTTTTCCTGATATCCTCATTAAATAT
>DRTC01000397.1 GCA_011372345.1 Candidatus Cloacimonadota bacterium | reverse complement strand
GGCAATCCCAATTTCATAATATACATTTGGATTATGATCTGTTAGGACACCAATAATTAATCGAGCAGAATAAAGTTTTTGTAAAATAGTGTCCCAACCAATTTTTGTTGTAATATCTAAATCAGCTTTCCATGGTGAATATTCAATTCCCGAACTATCGTTGTATTTCTTTATAGCTGGTTCAATCAATTCATTAAATAAACACTTACATTTGTCATTAAAAGGCATTGCAATAAAAAAATGTTTACTACCAATCCAAAATTCATCTGGTTCAAAATTAAAAGGATACATATTAATTCCAATAAATAAAATCCCCTCCACAAATGAAGGGGATCAATCATAAACTTGTCATCATTAATCTTCATGATGACAAGTTTTCATAATCAACTATTTCCCAGCCATGTTCCGATAAAGTTCATATCTTTCTCTGGCATATCTATCAAATTCAGTTCTGAATCCTTCGACTTTATCCGGGAAAGTTCTTTCTAATGAAGTATATCTCGTTTCACCTTTGAGAAAATCAACAACCGGAATTTTTGGTTCTTTGGAATCGAGAATGAAAGGATTCTTTCCTTCTTTTTTCAGTTCGGGATTAAATCGATAAAGCATCCAATAACCTGAATCCACTGCTTTTTTCTCTTCCTGCTGCGTAAATGCCATATCGATTCCATGATTGATGCACGGAGCATACGCAATGATGATCGACGGTCCATTATATGCTTCTGCTTCTCGAATGGCTTTCAGAGCTTGAACTTTATTCGCACCCATGGCAATGCTGGCTACATAGACATAACCGTAACTCATCAACATCATACCAAGATCTTTCTTAACCGTATTTTTCCCGGATTCAGCGAATTTTGCCACAGAACCAAGCGGAGTTGCTTTGGAAGCTTGTCCGCCTGTATTTGAATAAACTTCCGTATCCAGAACCAGAATGTTCATATTTCTTCCTGAAGCCATCACATGATCAACTCCACCGTAACCAATGTCATAAGCCCAACCATCTCCCCCAAAAGACCAGACCGATTTCGGGATAAAGTAATTCTGCAGTTCCCTGATCTTAAGTAGAACTTTCTTTCGTTCATCATTGACACAAACTTTTATCGCGAAAACAATCATTTCTTTGATCTTCTTCACATTCTCTTTTGCAGCTTCGTCCGTTGCATTCCAATTGTCGATAGCATATTGGAGAGCTTTCATAAATTCCTTGATCCCATTTACTGTTTGAAGAGCTTCTCCACCTTGTTTTTCCGCCTGTTTGAGCATATTTTTAAATTCATCCGAACCAGCATCGGAAAGGATCTTTTGAACAGCAGTCAGCAGCAATCTGCGATTTGAATCAACTGCTAATCTCATCCCAAAACCGTATTCAGCATTATCTTCAAAAAGAGAATTTGCCCAGGTCGGACCATGACCACTTTTGTTCTTGCAATAAGGAATTGTCGGGAAAGTCGCTCCCCAGATTGAGGAACAACCTGTCGCATTAGCAATGATCATCCTGTCTCCAAAAAGTTGCGTGATCAGTTTCACATAAGGAGTTTCACCACAGCCTGCACAAGCACCGGAGAATTCCATCAAAGGTTGTTTGAACTGACTTCCTTTAACTGTCGTTTCCAGGTTACTTCCCAGCACATCGTTGGGTAGAGCATCGAAAAATTCCGCATTTTGAGTCTCTCCTGCTTTTCTTTCTTCAGCGATCGGTTTCATTACCAAAGCATCTTTCGGACATTCATTAACGCAATTCCTACAACCGACACAATCCTCGATATAAACCTGGATCTTATATTTGAATTCACCTTTGTCTTTACCCATTGCATCGAGAGTTGTAAAGGTTTCAGGAGCATTTTTTAAATTATTTTCTTTGATCAGTTTCGGACGAATGGCAGCGTGTGGACAAACAATAGAACATTGGTTACATTGAATGCAGTTTTCCGGAATCCAGTGCGGAACAAAAGGAGCAACACCTCGTTTTTCCAATCTTGTAGTAGCTGAAGGAACAAAACCATCAAAAGGCATTTGAGAGACTGGAATTTCATCTCCTTTTTCTCTCATAATTTTCTCGATCACATTTTTGGAAAAATCGTCAGCATCATCAGGAATTAATTTTTTAACTTCTGCATGTTTTCCAGGTAGAATTTTCGGAACAGGAATTTCGACCAGAGCTTCATTGGCTTTATCGACTGCTTTCCAGTTCATTTCCACAACTTTCCGACCTTTTCTCGTGAAATCTTTTTTAATCGCTTTTTTGATCATTTTGATCGCCTCTTCCCTATCCAGAACACCGGAAATCAGGAAGAAAGCAGTTTGCATCACAGTATTGATCCTGTTTCCCAAACCGACTTCATTTGCGATTTTCAAAGCATCTATATTATAAAGTTTGATTTTCTTATCAATGATCTTTTTCTGCATATCTTCGGTGAATTTTTCAAAAACTTCACTTCCTTTCCAAATGGAGTTCAGAAGGAAAACACCTTCGTCTTTTATCCCTTCAAGAACATCATATCTGCCGATAAAAGCCTGATTATGGCAACCGATGAAATCAGCATTGGTAACGAGATACGGAGACTGGATCTTCTCTTTTCCGAATCTTAAATGACTGCGGGTAATTCCACCGGATTTTTTGGAATCATATTGGAAATAACCTTGAGCATACATTTCAGTGTTATCACCAATGATCTTGATTGAATTTTTATTTGCTCCGACAGTTCCGTCAGAACCAAGTCCCCAGAATTTGCAGCAGATCGTTCCTCTGGGAGTAGAATCAATTTCTTCGGTTATTTTCAAAGAAGAGAAAGTAACATCATCTTCGATTCCGACTGTAAAATTATGAAAGCATTTTCCATCGAGATGATCATAAACTGCTTTTACCATCGAAGGAGTGAATTCTTTCGAGGAAAGACCGTAACGACCGCCGATAATGGTCAGATCCTTTCTATCTTTGAGAGACGCCACAACATCGAGATAAAGAGGTTCTCCCACAGAACCGCATTCTTTGGTTCTATCCAGAACTGCGATTTTCTTAACAGAAGAAGGAATTGCATCGATAAAAGCATCGACAGAAAAGGGACGATAAAGTCGAACTTTGATTAAACCCAATTTCTCACCTTTTTTATTCAGATGATTGATAGTTTCTTCGATAGTTTCGATTCCGCTTCCCATGGCAATGATGATCTTTTCCGCATCAGGATCACCGATATAATCAAAGAGATGATATTTTCTGCCTGTGATCTCTGCCACTTTATCCATATATTCCTGCACGATTCCCGGAGTGGCATTATAATATTTATTCACGGTTTCTCTGCCCTGAAAATAAACATCAGGATTTTGAGCACCGACTTTTACTCGTGGATTTTCAGGATTCATTGCCCGTGAGCGAAAATCTTCCACATATTTCATGTCCACAAGATCTGCAATCGTATCATAGTCGATAATTTCGATTTTCTGTATTTCGTGGGAATTTCTGAAGCCATCGAAGAAATTCACAAACGGAACTTTTGATTTCAAAGTTGCCAGATGAGAAACTATAGCCAGGTCAATGATTTCCTGGATCGAACCTTCCGCCATCAAACCAAAACCTGTATTTCTCGCTGACATCACATCGGAATGATCACCAAAGATAGAAAGCGACTGCACTGCCAATGAACGAGCAGAAACATGGAAAACAGTCGGCAGCATTTCACCTGCAATTTTGTGCATATTTGGAAGCATCAGCATCAAACCCTGAGATGCTGTAAAAGTAGTTGTAAAGGCTCCTGCAGAAAGCGAACCGTGAACCGCTCCGGCAGCTCCGGCTTCAGACTGCATTTCAATAACTTCTACAGGTTGTCCGTAAATGTTTTTCCTGCCATTTGCTGCCCAGGCATCAGCCATTTCTCCCATTCCGGAAGAAGGAGTGATCGGATAAATTGCAGCCACATCACTGAAAGCGTAAGCAATATGAGTCGCTGCCGTGTTACCGTCGATCGTGGTTTTTTCAAATTTTTTCATATCATACCTCTCATCTCATTTGATTTTGTTCAAAAAATTTATTATCAGAAATATCGTCAACTTTTTAAAAATATAGTTAGATAACTCCATCATTAGATATGGCCGGGTAATTTTAGGCATTAATAGAAAAGGTTCTCACCAGTAATTATCACTGATGAGAACCAGGGGGAGGAGAATTTATAGGAACACAAATGTATATCATTCAGGCAATTGTCTTACAGAATCCTGACAATATCCTGTTGAGAATTCTTAAATCTTAATTCCCGCTTCTGTGTGTACAAGAGGGACTAAAACTCGTTCCCATGCTCCCGCGTGGGAACACACTTTTTCATCTATTCCTCAGGTTTAACGCACAAGCATCAGAAATTGCATTCCAACGCAGGAGCATTGGAACGAGAAGAATTCGTTACATTAATTATTCGCAGTGACCTGATAAAATTTGCTATTACCCAAACCGGATAATGGTTCATTCCAATTATTTGAAATAACTCCCGCATCTTCGACCGTAGAAAAAGAACCGTAAGGGTCTATATCACTATAAATCGTATATGAAGTTGCTCCATAAACATGATCCCAGCTTAAATAAATGGTTGTTTCATCGATCATGATTTCCAGATTTGCCGGAGGATCGAGAACTGAATCATCAAACTCAATCGCATATAATCCTGTTCCGGTTCCGACTAAAAGATCATCATAATAGATGAACTCGATATAATTTCCTTCCGGGATTGTAATCGGATTAGTCCAGGATGTTGCTCCATTCAGAAGTTCATAAATATCATTCTCGATTGCCATATACACATCTCCGGTCGTATTATTGACAGTTATGCTTTTTCCTTCAAGAGATATTGGTAAACCGGAAGTTTCAAGCACATCCCAATAACTTGTTCCAAAGGCTTTATAATAGGAAACTACAGTGGTCCATCCTGCATCGATCCCGCAGGCATAAATATTCTGATATTGATCTACCCAAAGATCAAAGATGGTGACATAAATTCCATTGCCATAAATGTCTTGCAGGTCACGCGTTATTATCCAACCTCCAGCACCGTCATCTTCAAGTCTGTAAATACTGCATCCAGTTCCATAAGCCGCATCATAATGATAATCCACAGCAACATAAGCAACAGTTGTCTCTTCATCGAGGACAACGATATCATTGACATCCACACCGTTGGAAGGTAAAGGTGAACCGGTAATTTGAGTCCAATTCCATGATCCAATACATTCTCCCACAAAAATTCCACCCTGTGAATCAGTTGTTTCATCCCAGTCCTCTTCATCGTAAGTTCCGATAAATGTCCTTTCTGTTGGAGAACCTGAATCCATCGCAATCGCAGAAACAGATGTGCTGTAAGTCCAAGTCGGATCTTCGACAGATGCTTCAAATATCCTGTCAAAATTGCTTCCGTCCAATGTGCCGTAAGAACTTTCATACTTAAAGGCATTTCCGCTGGTATTTCCAACATAAACAGTGTCTGCCGTGATGGAAGTAGTTGCAGTTACATAAGGAGTAGAATCACCATCGGGCCAGATTGGAATTGTTGTCCAAATCGGTGTTAAGGTGGAATAATCATAAACATACCATATCCCTGATTTACTCGCAACCCAGGCAATATCTTTCGGAAGAACGGAATCAGAATCCATCGCAAAATCACTTACCTGAACCGCTTCGATCCCGTCATTGATTTCCGTTACTGAGGGAACAGTCAAGTTGCAGGCACCCATTGCCCAATCCGTTCTGACATAAGAAAGATCATCATTATTCGGATCAAAAAAAACAGAACCGTCTGCCCCACCGTGAGAATCCCAAGTTGTTCCTTTATTCATACTGAATACACGACTGAACATAACATTATAATCAGCTGGATCATTTTGCGTAACCTGGATCTCACCTCTGCCGGCATCCTGCGTGATGGTATTATTTGTCCAGGGATCACCATCAGCATCTGAATAGGCAATATAAGCTTCATACGAATAAGAATTACCCGTGTAACTTCCTGCAAAAATACGTCCATCGGGAGCAATTCCTGCTGCCAGATATTGTTTTCCAACAGCTGCCAGGTCGGTAACTGTCAGGTTGGAAAAGGTTGTTGTTCCATCTATATCATAATAAGGAACAGATGATTTATAGAAGATAGGGGGAGTTCCATCCTCAAAAATGTAAAGAGCTTCATTATCAGGATTGATCATAATATCGGGAGCGAATTCTCCATTATATCCCAAGGAAGTTATCAAAACACTTCCTGTATTATAAATCTGTCCGCAATTGGGGCTGCTGGTGTCATAGATCTCGCCGTAATAAAGATAAATATCATTGCCGAAATAGACTATATAAAAAATGTGGGAATCATAAACTTCCACTGCTTCCACAATAATCGGATCGACAGTGTAGAGTGAACTGCCGGTAATATCGCAGGCAACCAGGCCATTTCCCATAGTGCAGGCAAAAACAAATTCCGAACCTTCATCTGCGGCAAAACCTCTTATCCAACCGAAATTTGCTATCTGATCAAGATCCGGAACTACCTGGAAAGCACTATAAACCGGAGTTGTTGTAACATCGGTCATATCTGCATAGAACATGGAATTGGCACTGTTCGTGGTGATGAATACTCTGGTTTCCGTAGAACTCAATGGAATAGTGCGGATATGCTCTATCCTGCCGCCGTAAACAGGTTCGGCAGTCGGGATATTAACAGCAAAAAAGTTAAAATACACTAAGATAAAAACAACAAAAATTAAAAATGTTTTCTTTTTCATATCAATCCTCCTAAAGATTTTCGTATATCTCTTGCAATAAGGAAACCAGCGAGGACAAAAATATGAACAAAAATACTTAAAATCTTAAGTATAAAGTAATTACATAAAATTAATTAATTATATGTTAGATGAGAAATATCTGAAAAGTGTAAAATATACTATACAAATGTGTATAGAAGATTATTCTATTCGTTCATTCCAATGTCTGTATGCCACGACAAATTCCATCATCAAGTGGATAAATGTCGTGGATATTGCTCTTATTTTTCATTTTTTCCATTTCTATTTTTTATCCGTATGTTTAATATCGCAATATCTTCTCTCATAATTCTTAATTTTCGATGTTTTTTTATCCTTGACGGATAAGTCCCTCAAAACATTTTAAATCAAAATTTTATTTGATGGAGCAGAGAATGAATTTAAAACCTCAACCT
>DRTC01000396.1 GCA_011372345.1 Candidatus Cloacimonadota bacterium | reverse complement strand
ACTCGGTGACTGTGCAGTCAGTGAGGATAATAAAAT
Organism: Candidatus Cloacimonadota bacterium; assembly: GCA_011372345.1. NCBI lineage: Bacteria > Pseudomonadati > Candidatus Cloacimonadota > Candidatus Cloacimonadota bacterium. Next base: position 5,614 of record DRTC01000396.1, on the reverse strand, counting down.
GAATAAAAGACAGAGACAAAAACAGAAAACGCGGGAAATGATTCTGCAGACAGCAAAATCATGTTTTATGAAAAATGGTTTTCTGAAAACAACAACTTCCGAAATTGCTCAAAAATCAAAAGTCGCTCACGGAACATTATTCTTGCATTTCAGAAATAAAGATGCGCTTATCATCGAAATTCTCGACCTGGAACTGGACAGAATCAGCAAACAGATTTTCCAAATAATCAACGAATCGAATGATTTTGAACTTCTACTATCCAAATATCTCGATCTCCTTCAGGAACAGGAAGATCTTTTCGCAACTTTAGCGAGAGAATTACCATTTTATTCAGATGAGTTGAGAAGGAAGATTTTATTTCGGGAATCGATCATTCGCAGTCATTTCCGGAAAGCAATTGCTGATGGTGTCAAAATTAATAAATTCAAGAGAATTGAAATCATTCCGGCTCTTACTTTCCTGTTTGGAACGATCAATTATTATTTGAGTTTGAAACCGATTTTCGTTAAAGAAGGCAGTGTGATCGAAAAATTCAAGGAATCCATAATTTCGACTTTTATGGATTTTGTAGCCCCATCGTCCCGATGGGAGAGTTAATTGGTTGAACTTGTTTAATTAGTTGAATTAGGGATTAAAAACCATCGAGACAATGGAGATACAGGAGTTCTCATGAGAAAGATCATAATCTTATTTTTTCTGATCCCATTTTTATTCGGTTCGGGAAAAAAAGAAGAAGCGAGGTCAAAAGTGTATTTTACGAAAGATATTTCCGCAGATGGAGTAATGAAAGTTTTCCAGCAATTCCAGAATAAAGTGGAGGGAAAAGTAGCGATCAAATTACATTTCGGAGAGGAAGGAAATAAAAACTTTTTATCTCCGGATCTAATCAAGAAATTAACCAAAGAACTTGATGCTACGCTTGTGGAAACCAATGTTCTTTATGTCAGCAAACGGAGATATACGGAAAGCCACATTGAATTGGCAAGAAGGCATGGATTTGATTTCGCACCAATTGATATTTTGAATGATGAAGGTGAAATTGAAATTCCGGTTGATTTCAAACATTTCAAAAAAATAAGAGTAGGAAGTCATCTCGACAACTATGAGACTCTGATCGTATTCACGCATGCCAAAGGTCACATTATGGCAGGAATCGGTGGAGCGATCAAAAATGTTTCCATGGGACTTGCTTCCATTGCAGGCAAAATGGGAATGCATGCTTCCTCGATCCCGAAATACAATCCGAATTCGTGTATTTCCTGCGGAAAATGTGTTCCTGAATGTCCGGGTAATGCTATTTCCATCGACCCGCTGGTCATCGATGTTGATAAATGTATCGGCTGCGGAAAGTGCATCGGAGCTTGTCCGACTCGAGCCTTCAATGTTCCCTGGGGAAGCACAAATATCGATGTTTTCCAGGAAAGGATCGCGGAATATGCTAAAGGGATTACCGACTACAAAAAAAATATCATTTATATCAATGTGCTGGCAAACATTTCCAAATCCTGTGATTGCGATAGCTGGGCTCCCAAACCTTTTATGGATGATATTGGAATTCTTGCTTCAACGGATATCGTTGCTATCGATGCAGCCAGTTACGATTTGATAGACAAAAACCATGATTGCGAAGATACCTTTAAAGAACAAAATTCCGTAAGCGGTAGAAATCATATCAATTATGCTTATGAAATCGGATTGGGAAATAAGGAGTATGAGTTGATAGAAATATATTAAACACTGAAAAACACCAAATGCACCGGAAAGGAATTTAATCTGAATATTCAATAAGCCAAAGCCTTACAAGTATCCGACAAGGAATTTCCAATGAAGAAGGGAAAACACACCTCCCCCGATAAATCGGGGACTCCTCTCAAGAGGAGATTTGTTCCGTTCGTTCTGTGGTTTTCTTTTGTTGTTTTGCTTGTCACGGCGGAGTGGAACGAAGTCTGATTCGTTGCTAAATAAATTTGGAGGAAAAAATGAACAAAGTTTATATCTGTCAAAGTTGCGGCAAAGTCTTAAAAAGCAAAGAAGATTTTGCCGGAGAAATTTTCGGAAATCCGTTCTGTAAAGACTGCACCGACGAACTCGGTTTCAGGAAAACATATTCCAATATTATCGGTGATACGAAGAAATTCCTGATGGAACAGATGTCGGTTTCCGAAGAGGAAGCAGAAAAAATGGCTGAAGAAAATGTTTCCAAAATACCATTCTGGGTGAAAAGGGAGGAATTAATGCAAGATAAAGAATTGATCGTCATCACCGATGTCGGTAGCACAACCACGAAGGCAGTTCTATTAAAAAAGGAAAGTTCAGGATTCAAGATAATCGAAATCTATAATTCCCCGACAACCGTAGAAAAACCACAGGAGAATGTGAATCTCGGAGTTTTTAATGCCATTAAAAAATTAGAAGAAAAATCGAATCTGAAAATCCTGAATTCAAAAGCAGGAAGTTCCAATTTTGAATTTAGTGAAAATGTTCTCTATTTGACGACCAGCAGTGCCGGCGGAGGATTGCAGATTCTGGTGATCGGATTGACCTTGTTCGATTCTGCGAGCAGCGGTGAAAGAACTGCTTACGGAGCCGGAGGAGTTATCCTCGATACTTTTGCCATCGATGATAAACGGACATCCCTCGAACAGATGCAGGAAATGAACATCCTTCATCCGGATATTATTTTGATGTGCGGAGGAATCGATGGTGGAGCTGTTTCCTCGCTTCTCAGATTAGGAGAAATTCTACAGCTGGCAGATCCATCACCAAAATTCGGTGAGAAAAATAAAATTCCGCTTGTTTTTGCTGGAAATATCGCGGCCCAACCGTTCATTTCAAGTCTATTCAAAGACAGGTTTGAACTCTATCTCGCTCCCAATATTCGTCCGACAATGAAAACCGAGAATTTGATCCCGGCACGAGAGAAAATTCATAAACTTTTTATGGATAATGTAATGGAGCAGGCTCCCGGTTATTCCGAACTGAAAAAGAAAGTTTCCGACAACATCATTCCTACTCCTCTGGGCGTAATTCGTTCTCTGCAGCTGATCAGTCAAAACTTGGAAGAAAATGTGATGTCTGTCGATATTGGCGGTGCAACGACTGATGTTTTTTCCAATATTCAAGGTGAATATTTCCGCACGGTGAGTGCTAATTACGGACTTTCCTACAGCATTTCCAATGTGCTGAAAGATGCAGAATTTGAGAATATCAGAAAGTGGCTGCCGGAAAATCTGGATGACAATTACATCCGCAATTACATCTCCAACAAAATGCTTTATCCGACTTTTAATCCGACTGACGATTTTCAGATCGCGATCGAGCAGGCAATTGCCAGGGAAGCGATCGGAATGTCCAAAAAGCAGCATTTGAAGATGAATTTTAACACAGCAAATGTGGGATTTCTGGAGAAAGTCAAATATCGTGACCTGGAAAAAATAATGGAAATGTTCTATTTCGAGAAGGAGAAGGAAAAGCACAGTTTCCACATTTTCGACATAAATATCATGATCGGAGCAGGCGGTGTTATTTCACACACCCAAAACAAAAATCAGGCATTTGCGATGATCATCGACGGATTCCAACCGCAGGGAATTACCGAGATCTGGCGTGACAAAGATTTCATCACTCCGCATCTGGGAAAACTGAGTGAAGTAAATGAAAAACTCGCTTCCCAATTGTTGGAGAACGACTGCTTTGAAAAGTTGGGAATTTACATCAAAGTTATGGGAAAAAAATTCAAAGAAGGACATCAGGTAATGGAAATTTCCAACCAAAATGAAACGCATAAGATCAAAGTTAATGAACTGCTTTATTGGGAATCTGACGCTGAAGAAACACTGGAAATCAGGATGGAGAAAGGATTCTACTTAAATGGAGAAGATGAGCATTTTACTTTGAAAACCTCACTTCCCATACTCATCGATACCTGCGAAAAAACTGATGTTGAAAGATTGAACCAGACATTGAATTTGTATGATTTTGAGAAAAAGCAGCAGGAGATTGAAAGTTCCTTTCAGGATTTTATGGCAGAGAAAAAGATCGAACAAGGCTCGTTCGTTCATAAAGTCGAACTTCCTTATGCCGGAAATATTCTGGTTTCGGAAGGTCAGGAAGTTACATCTGAGACTGTGATTGGAGAAAATCTCTACGATCCTCCCAAAATTTATGTGATTTCTTTGTTTGATAAAACCTATCTTCATTTGAATGAGGAAAATATCAAGAAATCTTTATTAATAAAGGAGGGGCAAGTAGTGAAGATCGGAACAAGGATTGCCGAGATCGGAGACCGCAGTTTGATCGATGAACTTACTTTCCAGCATTATTTTTTTGAATCTCCAATTCGCGGGAAAGCCGAAAAGATCAATTATGATTCCGGTACGATCGTGTTGCGTGAAATCCAGGATTACTCTACTAAACCGAAAATCGTGAATGTTGCTAAAAAACTGAATATTCCTCCCAAACTTATTAAAAGATATATGAAAAAAGAATTGAACGATTTTGTTTATGCAGGAGACCTGCTCGCTTCCAAAATTATCGATGCAACCGGTTTGACTTATCCGCTGATCGCTTCTGCTCCCACCACCGGAACGATCAAAGAGATCAACACCACAACCGGAAAAGTAACGATCCAATATGACAAAGATCCGTATCAGAAGTTTGCCGGAATCAGCGGAAAAGTTTCAGAAATAACAGCGGGAAAAAGTGCGTCAATTTCCTATGAAGGTTATAAATTGAGTGGAATTATCGGTTTCGGTTCGGAAGCCAACGGGAAACTTCATTTCATTGATAATATGGAAGAGATTCAAAAATGTAAGATTGGAGATATCGTGGTTCTTCCCAAAAAAATAAACATCGATTTCCTGAAAAAAGCTACGAAATTGAAGGTGAATGGAATTATTGTTCCATCCATTGATAATGCAGATTTAATTGATTTTACCGGAGAAGAGATCGGAGTTGCCTTGACCGGAAACGAGAATATTCCATTTCCATTGATCCTGACAGAAGGATTCGGTGATTTTGAGATGGATAGATATTATCGCGAATTCTTCCAAAACAATAACGGAAAGAGCATTTATATCAATGGTCATACACAAATCAGAGCAGGAGTTACACGACCGGAGATCATTGTGAATTAATAGTTTGATGGATAATAAAAAGTATAAAGAAAAAACTATACAAACAAAATTCTTGCATTTTATTTATAAGGCTGTTGATTAATTCAATTTTTTTGGGATCAAAATCCCAGATCTACTGGGCTGATTTATTCCCCGCTCTGAAGGGCGAGACTATTAAAGGATCATTTCCCAATCAATAGCCCATTCCTTCAGGTGTGGGAATATCCAATACGAAAAAAAACACACCTCACGGCTAAAGCCGCACCCCTCTCAAGAGGGGATTTTCTTTCTCTCCATTAATCATCAAAAAGTCCTCTGAATTTCCCCTTATTTTAAGGGGAAACACAAAGGGGTTAGGAGAGAGCAGGGGTGAAGACTACGCCGGCACTTCCTCCACCGTATATTCCACTTCCTCACTCCAGTCTCCATAACCGTATTCATTTTCAGCACGCACACGGTAAACTCTTCTACCTGCGGGCGGCTGATAAGTATAGGAATT
>DRTC01000395.1 GCA_011372345.1 Candidatus Cloacimonadota bacterium | reverse complement strand
GAATCCTCTAATCCCATCGGGTAGGATTTGCAGAGCATAGATCAAATAAGCTTTATCAGATGCTGCTTCCGGAATAACCGCACGAGCATACATTGCTCCGGAGGTCGTGCAAATATCGAATAAAATCCAGATAACAGTAGAAATTAGAATTCCATTTTTCGCGGTTTTTGTATTTTTAGCAGCAAAAACCCGCTGATAAAAATTCGGATCGACCAATGTTGAAAGCGCGATAAATCCCCAGACAAGAGTCGTTGCAATTCCTTCTCCACCGGTTATAGTAAAATGAGCAGCAGGAAGGTTTTCTTTTAGAAAACCGAATCCTCCAAAAAGTTTAATAGAAAACACGAGTACTAAAAAAACTCCGAGACACATCACGAAAAACTGAATTATGTCGGAGAAAACAACAGCTCGAAAACCCCCGAACAAAGTATAAAGAATAACAACCGATACTCCGATAAACATCGCCAGCCAGACATCTAATCCGAATAATGCTTGAATAAGCAATCCTAAACTGATAACATACGCGATAGGAAGAACATTGAAAAAATTGAAAACAGCACTTAATTTCCCGGCTTTCGGACCGAACATTTTCTCAACCAGATCGGGAAGTGTAACCGCTTTATATTTATAAACCTTATGGGTTATAAAAAAAGCAAATATAATGTACGAAACATACCAGAAAACACCCTGCGTAATAAAATTAAAAATTCCCTGCTCAAAGGCGATTTTCGTAACTCCGAAAATCCCTCCATACCAGGTTGCGACCAGAGTTGCGACGAACATTGGCAGGGTGAGTTGTCTTCCCATTAATAACAGATCAAGAAAAGCGGGTTCTTTTTTTCCTGAGATTTTTTTCTTTTTTAAAGAATATCCATAAATAACCGCAGAAACCGTTAGCACCAGAATTGAGAAAAACACGATCCAATCTGAATTACTCAAAATCGTTCTATAATCTATCGAAGTTTTAAAATCCAACTTATTATTCCTTTTTATAGACCTTACGGATGGTCGAGGAACGATTTAAAATCCTGAAACTCTTTCAAGTATTCCACCAGGAATAGACCTCCGTAAAGGTTGGAGTTCGGCTATTCAACTATTGCGAAGATCAAAATTTACTTCGGAACTTTTCGACCATTCGCAAGGTTATTTTCCTGTTCCCAAATGCAATTTGGGAATGAGATAACCATTCGCAAGGTTTTCAAATTTAAAGAAGCGTAATTCCGGTCAAATATATTTTATTTTTAAAAAAATATTTGACAGCAAAATGACCATCAAAGTCTTTTGTCTCAGTTCTTTAATAAAATTAGTTGATTCAGGGGTGCTTCCGACAATTAACGGATTGCTGAGAAAATACCCTTAGAACCTGATCTGGATAATGCCAGCGGAGGAAAATTGGAAAATATTTTAAAACCACATTCCGGTTTTTTAGCTGGGATGTGGTTTTTTTTGTGTAACACAAACATCCTTGTTTGTGATCGTTAGTAAGATCGTCCTGATGAGTAAATTTTGAGAAAAATAAAAAATACTTCAAAGCAGGAGCTTTGAGTTACAAAAGGAGATAAAGATGACTAAAAAAATTCTATTTTATACTTTAGTGATGGTTATTTTCAACATCAATATTTTTGCTGATACTATTTTTGGATCAATCCTGGATGAATCCAACGACAAACCAATTTCAGCAGCGAATGTGCAATTATTGGAGAAAAAGTTGATTACTTATACCAACGCTGCTGGTGAGTTTTATTTTCAGGAAATCGAACCTGGTAATTATACCATTTCAATAAAAAGAATCGGATACGAAACTAAAGATATCCAAATATCGACATCCGAAAAAGCACTTATCAAATTAAAATTAGAACCAAGAATAATCGAAGGAATTTTCATTACTGAAACTCGAGCAAAAGACAGAGAAACTCCGGTTACATTTATGACAGTTTCCAAAGAAGAAATTCAGGAAAATTATTCGGTTCAGGATATTCCGCTTTTGATGTCCGATACTCCGAATGTTCATTCCTATTCTGATGCCGGAAGCGGACTCGGTTATTCTCACCTCAAGATCAGGGGTTTTGATCAGAAGAGGATTGGGGTGATGATCAACGGAATTCCTCTGAATGATCCGGAAGATCACCAGGTTTACTGGATCGATATGCCGGATTTTGCAGAAAGCTTGAGTGATATCCAATTCCAGCGAGGAGTCGGTAGTTCGCTGTATGGAGTATCAACTTTTGGTGGATCTCTGAATATGCAGACGAGTGATCTGTCTTCTCCCAATAAGGTCGAAGTTTTCAGTAATTATGGAAGTTTTAACACCATCAAGTTCGGTGTAAAAACCAGTTATAATTTTCCGGAAAATTACCAAACCAGATTGAGATTATCCCGGATCGTATCCGATGGTTACCGCGATAATTCCGAAACAAAACTCTGGGCTTATTTTTTCAATCTTTCTCGAAACAGCAAAAAATCTGCAACCGAACTGAATATTTATGGTGGAAACGAACTTACACAGGCTGCCTGGTATGCTTCTTATGAAGGAGATTTGGAGGAAAATCATCAGCATAATCCGATCACCTATCAAAACGAGATCGATGATTTTGATCAACCGCATTTTGAATTTCATCACAAATATTTTCTCAATGAAAAAATGAATTTTAAGAATTCGCTGTTTTATATTCATGGGAATGGATATTATGAACAATATAAATTCAATAGAAACCTCTGGGAATACGGATTAGTTGAGGAAGATAACGATGAAGAACTGGATATCATCCGGCAGAAACTGGTCAAAAAAAATCATTACGGCTGGATCACACAAATGAATTTTAAACATCTGAATGGAGACCTTACTTTTGGTAGTTATTTGAGCCTTTTTGACAGTGATCATTGGGGCGAGATCGAGTCGGTTAAAAATGCTGATATTTATGGAATTCAATATGAGAAAGGACAAAGATATTATAATTATAAGGGTGAAAAAAAATATATTACTTTTTACCTCGATGATTCCTTCCGTTTAATTCCAAATTTGAATGTCATGGCAAATCTCTATTTTCAGAATATTGATTACAAATT
>DRTC01000394.1 GCA_011372345.1 Candidatus Cloacimonadota bacterium | reverse complement strand
GTAAGCATTCCCAAATAGGGATTTGGGAACGAGGTGGATCGGTTGAATTAGTGGAATTAGGAGAAAATCGGACTCGACTTCATCGCGCAGCATGGAGTTGAGTTTGGTTGAATAAGAAGAATAATCCCGATTGTCTTGCCGAAACTTTAATGAAAGCAGATCCATTAGGGGGTGGAATTGTTCTTGACAGATAAAAGAGATATTTTCCATTTCCCATCGATAATGATCTAACAAAAAGCAGGAGTAATTATGATGAGACATATGAGTGTTTTGATCGAAAGGGAAGGAGACGGATATGTGTCTCTCTGCCCGGAACTCGATATAGCCAGCCAGGGAGATACCGTCGAAGAGGCAAAAGAAAATCTTCGAGAAGCTTTGGAATTATTTTTTGAAACAGCTTCACAACGGGAGATCGGTAATAGATTGCATAATGAAGTATTTATAACAAGCCTGGATGTTGCAGTTGGGTAAATTAAAAATCCTTTCCGGACAGGAAGTTTGCTTGATATTAATGAAACATGGTTTTCTAGAAGTTAGAAGGAGAGGGAGCCATATTATAATGCAGAAGAAAACAGCACAAAGTACAATTACTGTCCCTGTTCCAGCTCATAAAGAACTACGGTTAGGGACTTTATTATCAATAATCAGACAATCCAGGATAGGGCGTTCAGTATTCGAACAGTAGTTTCTCTCTCCGCCACTTTAATCATATTCCCTCCGATTGAATTACATCTCACAATTCCTTCCCATAGTATATATCCAGCACCACGAAACCTAATAAAGAAACAAAAACTTCTAAATCCCCAACTCCTTAACCTTCCTCGATAAATTACTGACCTGCAAGCCGAGAACTTCCGCAGTTCTGGATAAGTTGCCTTGCTGTATCTTCAGTTGAGTGGATAAATATCTGGTCTCAAATTCTCTTTTTTTATCTTTATAAAGTATGGTTTGATTCCAGAAATCTATATCTTTGGAAATATTATAAAGTTCGAGGACATCGTTTTTTTCTATATCTTCTTTTTCTATTAGAATATATATCCGTTCGATCAGGTTTTTCAATTCCCGAACATTACCTTTGAATTTCCATGATTGTAATTCGGAAATTGTTTCAGGAAGAAAATTCTTGATCTTGATCTTCAATTCATTGGCATAATGTTTGGAAAAATACTCGATCAAAACCGGGATATCTTCAGGATGCTGGCGTAGGGAAGGGGTTTCAATGGGAATAACATTCAAGCGATAATAAAGGTCTTGTCTGAAACTTCCCTGTTCTACCAGTTCTTCCAGGTTTTTATGAGTGGCAGCAATAATCCTCGTATTTATTTTCTGGGTTTTATTTCCTCCGACTCTTTCAAATTCACCTTCCTGGATAACCCGCAGAATTTTTGCCTGGGCATTCAGGTTCATATCTCCAATTTCATCGAGAAAGAGGGTTCCTCTGTCTGCCTGTTCGATCTTGCCATTCTTACTGCGATGAGCTCCGGTAAAAGCACCTTTCTCAAAACCGAAGAGTTCGCTTTCCACCAGTTCATTGGGAATGGCAGCAGAATTGAATTTAACAAAAGGTTTGTTATTTCTCTTACTTTGATTATGAATGGCATAAGCGACCAGTTCTTTGCCGGTCCCGCTTTCTCCACGAATCAGGATTTTTGCTTCGCTGGGAGCTACTTTCCTGATCATCTCCCGCAAATCCTGAATTGCTTTTCCATCTCCGATAATTTTATATCTTTCATCTACTGATTGTCTTAGTCTTTGATAGTCCTGTGAAATTAATTTGAATTCGATCGCTTTTTTGATCGTGTGTTTAATATTGGTCAGGCTCAGAGGTTTTTCCAGAAAATCGAATGCTCCTAATTTTATAGATTTTACAGCTTCCTGGATACCGCTGTGTCCGGAGATCATAATGACAATTATTTCTTTATTGATCTTCACGATCCTTTCCAGAACTTCTAGACCATTCATATCTTCCAACCTGACATCGAGCAGAATTACATCAGGAAGCAATGTATCGACCAGTTTTAAACCGGTTCTGGCATCGAGAGCATAACTGCAATTATATCCTTCATCTTCAAGGATATTTTTTAAAGTTATGCAGATGTTCATTTCATCGTCGATTATTAATATCTTCATTATAACTCCAATTTGATTAAACCTTGAAAAAGTTTATAAGTGTTTTCTTCTTGCTTAATTTTTTCAACGGTTTTCATGCAAATCTCATTATCTACAAACTTTCCGAATCTTATTGTTTAAGAAATCCTTTAGGGGAAGCTTCGGAAAGTACAGCATTCTTAACCGTTGAAAAGGCTTATTTGAAAGAATTTCTCTGGATGAAGCCGTTTTCAAGGTTTTCAATTTTTCAACAAATAAATTCAAGTTCATAAAACTTACCAAGTTTTTGAAACTTGGTAAGTTTTATTCAGTTTTTCTCATCCTTTTCAGTTTATTTCAATGAATTTTTCCGATTTCGAGTCTTCGCCCATGGTCAGATTACAATCTGACGCCTTCCTTACGACTCGAATGATTTACACTTTATCTCAAATGTTGTCCCTTTTTTCAATTCGCTTATAACATTTATTTCTGCCAGATTCAAATCGATAAGTTTCATTACCAGCGCTAAGCCAAGCCCAATTCCTTTTTTCTTTTTTGAGAAGTACGGTTCAAAGATCTTCTTAAGATTTTCTTCTGAAATTCCAATTCCATTATCCGTTATCTTTATAATAATTTTTCCTGCTTTTTGTTCTATTTCTATTTTAATAATTTCATCAGGTGGAGAAACATCGATCGCATTTTGCAGGATATTTGTGATTATTTGATAGAAATGAACAGGATCGAATTTGATCTTACAATCTTTATTCCCTGATAATACAATTTTATATTTATGCAGATAAGGTTTGATGATCTCTTCGATAGATGAAAAGGGATTAAAAACCGAAAATTCAGGTTCTGTTTTCTTAGCAAAATTGGAAAAGGATTTAGCTAAATTGTGAAGATTATTGATTTCCTGGTTAATGATCTGAACAGATTCAGGGAAAATTTCTTTGAATTTCTTGGTTTCGTATTTCTCCTCCAGTCTCTGGATGGAAAGCTGGATCGGAGTCAGCGGATTTTTTATTTCATGAGCAAGGATCCGGGAAAATTCTTTCCAGATCATTTCCTTTTCCGCATTTAATAATTTACTTTGAATATTATCCAATTCCATGGACATGCTGTTAAAGGATTGTTTCAGTTCTTTGATCTCTTTGATTCCATTTTCAGGAAGGTGAACAGAGAAATCTCCTTCCTTGATCTTAGCAGTAGCAAGTTGTAATTCCTTTAACGGTCTGGTTATTTTATAAAAAATAATAATAAAAATAAAAATTGAAGCGATCATCAGGATAAAAAGAACAACTGCTGAATAAATTTGAGCTTCGTTTTGAATCATTTTGGTTCTGGCAACAGTCTCATTAAAATCTGTTAATAGTTTCATTGCTTTTGTTGTATCTGTTTCTGTTTGAAAATTCAAAGCTGAAAACTGCTGGTCAAATTCCAGGTTTTTAAAGGAATCTTTGGTAATATTCTGTTTGTTGACAAAAAAAGCGTTGATCACGATCAAACTTGTTAAATACAAGCACAGGAATAAAACAATAACGCTGGCACGGATTCCGGGTCTAAAATTCATTTTCTTTGATCAAAACTGTCTTTTTTATCTTTGGTTTTTTAAAATTCCAGAGCATCATCAGATCGTAGTTTTTACCGGAATCGTCGAGTTGTATCTTGGGGAGATAAGATGTTATTGAAACGATCATTTCAGCACTCCTTCTTCCTGAATAACTGTACTCTACTTTTGAGATCAGGTTTCTTAAATCTACAATATTATCTGTCTTCGATTCTTCATCTGTTTCCTGTATATAAACAGAATAGTATTGTTTCAGCGGATCAAACAGAACCGAATGTTTAAAGGTTTCTGTAAATGGTTCTCTTCCCTGAATCCGGATATGAACATCAAAAAAAATATCGATCTGTTTTCCTGATTTGAATACGGATTCAAAATCGTTTTCAAATGCTTCAACTAATTGTGTTTTAAACACAATATTTTTTTGAAAGATCAAAGATACAAGTTCAGAAAAAGCGGCATTATTTCCTTCATAAGATGAGAGAAGCATCATACTTAATGAAATCACTCCGGAAACGACCTTACTTAATAAAGACTGAAACATTCTCTCCCCCGAAAAAATGAAAAATCTTATTATGTTTTTTCATCTTAGAAGATATGCAACAAGTTGAAAAAACAATCATCAGTAGTTCCAAGTTGTGTAACTTGACTTATCCGGTAGTTACCGGATGGATTAAGTTTAAATATTTCATCAGATCAGAATACATAGCTCAATATTGATAAAGCTAACCTGAATCAAGTTTTCATATTCTAACATCTACAAAAAAACTCTGGTAAAAAATTACCTTTACCAGAGTTTTTTTTGATAAATTAGCTGTCAATTAAAATCCAAACCAGGGACCGACAACGAGAGTAATTCCATCCATATCTAATTTCGGCTCATTTTCAACCTTAACAGATTCACCGTTCCAAACACCTTTCCAGCCTTTGGCAGAATAGCTCTTCATATATCCTGCTTCTGCTCGCAAAGATAACCAATCAAGAATTCTATACATCAACATGAACTTTGGTTGGAACAGCATATAATCATTATTCATTTTCAAGGTACTGACATAATCGTAATAATTGTCCATTTGATCATTAAGATCGCCACCAAAATCAAAGTTATCCAGATCCTGATTTTTATCATACTGTTGTATTTTGTACTGGGTGTTTCCCCAACCGAGCATCATTCCAAAAGAGCCGACTATTTTTTTGGAGAGAGCGAATCTTTTATCGAGAGTTACACCACCATAGCTGATCTTATATTCTGCAGTTCTGGAAACTGTCTTAGTAACTTCCTGGTTTTCAACATAATGCGTCCAGTCATGCTTTGTTGTTTCTTTATTGCTGTAACCAGCTCCCATTCCACCTATGAACCATCCTTTTCCAACATTTCCCTGGCCACCACCGCCGTGCATCAGAAATCCTTTTTCAGGAAAAGTTTCTGTCTGGAATTCGAGCTCAGCCAGCATCAAATTAAATTCTTCAAAATCAGGCATGAACCAGATCGGATACCAGCCTCCTCCTCCGTGTCCGACAGAAAGTCTTTTCTTCTTCTTAATTTTTTCTTCTTCTTTTTTAACAGTTTCGGGTTTATCGACCAATTCACCTTTTTCATTGATGATCTTGTTTCGGGCTCCGAACATAAAATCTATAACTTTCTGTTGACCGTCTCTGAAAATGGTCAATTTTACTTTATCTCCAACATAATGAGCATCTATAAGTTTACCAAATTTAGATTTATCTAAAACTTTGTCATCATCGATCTTCATCAGAATATCTTCTTCGAGAAGTCTATAATATTTGGCAGGAGAATTTTTTACAATACCGGTCAATAAAATCCCATAGAATTGGTTATAACCAAGTTCCCTGGCTTTTTTCATTGTCAGATCCTCATAATAAACTCCCATAAAAGGTTTAGTATAATAATCTTCACCTTTTAAATTCAAGTCAACTGTAATTCCAGTTTCCTTTTCGACTTCTTTCATTGCCTCTTGTACTTCTTTCATAGCTTCATCAACTTCTTTCTGAATTTCTTCAGAATCAACAGTTGTCTGGGAATAAAGCAAAAAGCTTCCCAAAATAATGACAACCACTAAAAGTAACGATTTCTTTTTCATCACTCCTCCTTCAATTATTTTATTTTGTATGTAGTTAAAGAACCTGCAACATTCTTGATAACTATTTTTCCTTCATTAGTAGTTACATCACCGATATAGACTTTATCCGGAACTTTTATTACATAGTTCACAATCACACCCGGATCGTCAGAATGATTTCTGGTATTGATCGTCAGACCTTTCTCCACATTGATATTGATGTGAACTTTTTCTAATTCGCAACAACTTTTATTTGTTTTTTTGATCGCATAAACTTCCAGATAATTCTTATCCCAACCTGTTATTTTTATCGAACCATTCGTATTATGAACATTGATCGCGGTTTCATCAAGAATATCGACGGTTTGTTTGAATCTTTCCGTTTTTGTATTGATATAATTTGCTGATAATGATCTTTTATTGAGAATATCATTGTTAGTGTTTTTTATATTCCTGAATGATGTTTGACGATAATTGTTCAAATTTGAACCTGTTAAACTAAAGCTGCAGAGAACAATAAAAATTATTAAAACAAATTTTAATGTTTTCATGATTTCCTCCTTTGATTTTCAATTCCAAGATTTGCAATTACTATGCCAATCAAATGAAGAAATTGTAACTCCCTGCACTTCAACACATTATGGAAAACATAGAAAAGATCGAACAGAAATTAATTATGAAAATGATAATTCCGATTTTGTTTATATTATCATTAATATAATGATGACTTTTTCTATTATAACTGCCTAATTGTGTATCCTTTTTCCTTTAATATCTCAATTATTCCATCTTCTCCAATTAGATGTCCGGAACCAACAACAATGAAGAATTTTTTATCTGTTGTCAGAAATTCCTCTATCTTCAAAGACATTTCGATATTTCTTTCCCGGAATAATTTGTCATAGAGAGGTTTGAGATCAGGATTTTTGTTCATCTCCCGGATGATTATTTTTTCCAATCCCTTCTCATCTCCATTTTGCCAGGTTGTAACCAGAGTATCGAGAGTTGTCTCAAAATCAGAATAACTTTCGATCGTATCCATTAAAAACATTTCCTGGATTTCAGGAGAGAAACCGGAAAGCAGTTCTATCTGATATTCAGCACTTTCCAGTTCAATGATTGTTTTTTTCAATTTATCAGCATAATCGAGGAAAAACATATCTATCCCATTTTGGGGATCATACCCGATTTTAAGAAGTTCCGCTGAAGCGATCACTGTTGCCAGAAACCAGGGTTTGGAAGTCTTGAATAATTCGATATCGAGTTCCAGGTTTTTTAATTTCTTTTCCAGTATTTTATTATTTTCGGGTGAGATGTGATTAGATATAGAATCACCAACAGGATAAATCCCATTTTTTTGAGTTAATTCCATTATCTTATTTTGATTTATTTTGGTCAAGTCTGCTTCGACAACCAGAGCATCACAATTCTCGAATGTATTCATTATAGTGTTTGGTAATGGATAAATGTCCTGCTTAACTGCATGGATCGAACCAAAAAGATAAACTTTATTT
>DRTC01000393.1 GCA_011372345.1 Candidatus Cloacimonadota bacterium | reverse complement strand
CCGATTTAATCAATAAAATCAAAGAACTTCAAAAACAAATAAAAAGAAATGAACTATTACCTTCTAATCCGACCTTGTCCAGTACAGACGAACGATTTCGAATCCTTTTTGAGAAATCACCCGATGCTATTTTTGTAGAAGATTTTCAAGGATATGTTTTAGATGCTAATCCTGCTGCTTGTAAATTGAATAGAATGACACGGGATGAATTGATCGGCAAGAATGTCCTGGAACTGGTTCCGGAAGAGAAGAGGAAAGAAATAAAAAATGACTTCAGGAAATGGATAACAGGAAAAATATCATTTTATGAAGGTTATTCTCTCACTCCGGAAGGACAGAAAATTCCTGTTGAAATTCATGCCAATATCATCCAATTTACCGGCAAGAAAGCATTATTGATGATTGTTCGAGATATTAGCAAAAGGATGAAAGAGCAGAAAATCCAGAAAGTTATCTACAATATTTCCAATGCTACAAATACGGCAAAAAATCTCGATGAACTTTATAAAATCATTCATCATGAACTTAAATCGATAATTTATGCAGGGAATTTTTTCATTGCGTTATATGATAAAGAATCAGATCGGATCACGGTTTCTTATCATATTGATCAAATAAAAACTCTCAAACAACATACTCTGATCAAAAATGACGGACTGACTGCGTATGTTATCAGAAATAAAAAATCGATTTTTCTGACGGAAGAATTAAGAAACAGGTTGGTTCAGGAAGGTAAGATCAGAAAAAGTGATTGGAAAAGCAAGATCTGGATAGGTGTTCCCTTAAAGATAAAAGATAAAATAATTGGAGCAATCGTCGTTCAGAGTTATGAAGATGAATCAGTTTATTCCAGAAATGATCTGAAACTACTTGAGTTTGTTTCCGATCAAATCGCTTTTGCCATCGATCGCAAAAGGAATGAAGAGGCACTTATAGAAAGTGAATCACGATTCAGAAAACTCTTTGAAAATCTTCCCAATGTAGCTGTTCAGGGATATGATTCAGAAGGTACAATTAATTATTGGAACAGAGCTAATGAATTAGTCTATGGATATAAAACCGAGGAAGCAATCGGAAAAAATTTGATCGAACTTATTATTCCACCTGAAATGAGAAAGGATGTTAAAGAAATCATCAAACATGGAGCAGAAACCGGAGAAATGCCAGCTGCATCGGAAATGAATTTGATGCGAAAAGACGGATCCCTTGTTCCGGTATTTTCCAGTCATACAGCCATTAAACAACCTGATCATAAATTTGAATTATTCTGTATAGATGTAGATTTGACAGAAAGAATCAGGATTGAACAAAGACTTGCCAAATTAAATGAATGTTTTCTTAATTATACTACTGATCCTGATGAAAATATCAATCGTATCGTAGCTGTTTGCGGCGAATTAATGGGAGCAACTTGTGCCCTTTATAATTGTCTTCAAGAACACCTCCTCTATTCTGCCGGACAGTGGAATACACCACCTGATTATAATCCTCTCGATAAACCTGATGGACATATTTGTTATGATGTTATTAAGAGAGCAGAAGATGACCTGTTGATTGTTCGTCATTTACCGAAAACCGATTATTATTTAACCGATCCAAATGTAAAACCTTACAGTTTAGAAACATATATTGGAAGAGCTGTTAAATTTGGAAATGAATATCAAGGTTCGTTATGTGTTGTTTATCAAAAAGATTTTATTCCGGATAAAAAGGATGAATGGCTGATGGGAGTTCTTGCTTCAGCAATTGCGGTTGAGGAAGAAAGAAGACATGGTGTTCAAAAATTACAGAAACTGCTCGAAGAAACCATCAATGGGTTGATCTCAGCAGTCGAGATTCGGGATCCATATACAGCAGGTCATCAGAGAAGAGTTGCGAAACTGGCTGTTGCGATAGCAACGGATATGGAACTTCCTCCAGAGCAAATTGAAAGTATCAGGTTTGCATCTCTTGTTCATGATATTGGTAAGATCTATGTTCCTGCTGAAATTCTCAGCAAACCGGGAAAACTGACAGAAGTAGAATTTGAACTTATCAAAATGCATTCTCAGGCAGGTTATGATATTCTAAAAAAAATAGAATTTCCCTGGCCTGTTGCTGAAATTGTCTTGCAGCATCACGAAAGGATCGATGGCTCCGGTTATCCGAAAGGAATAATCGGAAAAGAAATGATGTTGGAAGCAAAGATCATAAATATTGCGGATTTTATCGAAGCTTATTCTTCTAACCGACCATATAGACCTGCATTCGGGATTGACATTGCTTTGAACGAACTTACTAGAAACAGGGGAATTCTTTATGAAGCAGAGATTGTTGATGTTTGTTTGAAATTGTTTAAAGAAAAGAGGTTTAAATTTTTAAAAGAAGAATAAAATTCTTTAAAATATATTATTACAATATTATTGCAATTTTAATTTGACAATAATGTGAATGATATTTTTTATTAGTTAGTAGAAATAAGGTAAAAATGATTAGAGAAATAATT
>DRTC01000392.1 GCA_011372345.1 Candidatus Cloacimonadota bacterium | reverse complement strand
CTCTCGCAAATGGGAAGAGTATTATTAAAGAGACGATTTTCCCTGACCGATTTATGCATGTCCCGGAACTAAATCGACTTCATGCAGATATCAGACTGGAAAAAGGAATTGCTGAAGTACATGGCGTTCCTGAATTGAGCGGAGCAGAAGTTATGGCAACAGATCTGCGAGCAAGTGCTGCTCTGGTTTTAGCAGGATTAGCTGCCAAAGGTCAGACAACAATTTCCAGGATCTATCACATCGATCGCGGATATGACCGGATCGAGAAAAAATTGCAGATGTTGGGTGCTGAAATCAAACGGATTGAGAGTTGATTGGTTGAACTTGTTGAATTAGTTGAATCAGGTTGTAATTCCGAGATTTCTTTCAGAATTAACTTACGAGGAATACACGACTTCAATATTTCCAAAATTCTCAACCTAAACCTTTGCCTTGTGGTTACAACTTGACGCCAAAACCTGATTTCCAAAAATAATGCTACGATAAGTAGCAGCAACTAATCCGTTACAGCTTGACGACAAAACCTGATTTCCAAAATTTCATCCTGACGATTGGGAGCATCCATTTCTGTTACAGCTTGACGCCAAAACCTGATTTCCAAAATTAAAAGAAAAAAAACAGTACGCAAGTTTTGTTACAGCTTGACGCCAAAACCTGATTTCCAAAATTTCGACAGGCTCAACATGACAAGAGAATTTAGTTACAGCTTGACGCCAAAACCTGATTTCCAAAATTCAATCCAAGATTTATGATGATGAACCCGATGTTACAGCTTGACGCCAAAACCTGATTTCCAAAATTTGATATTCATTGCATTAGTGATGGTCTTTAGTTACAGCTTGACGCCAAAACCTGATTTCCAAAATTATTGCCGTTGATAAAGAAAATTGAGAAGGTGTTACAGCTTGACGCCAAAACCTGATTTCCAAAATTAAAGACAAAATAAAATCGGAAGTTTAAACTGTTACAGCTTGACGCCAAAACCTGATTTCCAAAATTACAGGTTGTTTTAAGCCCCTGAAACACGGGGCTTTAACATTTTCAAATGCAGAAAAAAATTTATTTAAACAAGTCAAACAGAACATATTGCTCTGATTTTATTGGTAATTTTCTTTTTTCCCGGTTGAAAAAATTTATGATATTACCATATTGTTTATCTGTAAAAAAGAGAATGCTGACTTTTCCATTGGGAGGAATGTTTGCTTCAATTTTACTAATATAAGCATCTATTTTATCCCTGGTTCCGCAAAATCTCATATAAACGGAAAATTGACTCATTTCAAAGCCTTCATCGAGAAGAAATTTCCTGAATTTTGTTGCTTTTTTTCTATCCTCTGCTTCCGTAACCGGAAGATCGAACATAACCAGCATCCACATTAAGCGATGTCCACTAATCATAAAAGTAAGGTAGTTTTAAAAGGTTTTTATTATTTTTATAAGAAATTGTTAAGGACTGAATTGATTTCTTTAGACAGAGAGAAAGGGTATTGTATTCATTTTCCATTAAAAACTTTTGCTCTAAAATGGATATCAATTCTTTTTTGAAAACAGGATCCAATGAATGTTTATCAGTCATTCTCATTTCCAATATTTTTTTATCTATATATGGTCTGAATGGTTCAATAATATCATCAGCGAGACAAAAAGCATTAAGCTTATTTTTATGATGAATACCAAGAGCAGGAGAAAGACCGGAAGCTACCAGGTAACGGGAAGAACAGGCTCGTAAGATGGCATAACCAAAGTTAAGAAAACTGTTTATTCCCTGTAGATCAAAGTCCCGCCGGAAATTTTTTCCGAAAGCCCTTCTCCAGTATTTTACGGCAGCTTGAGATTCTATATTATCCGGATCACCGGATCTAACCTTTGATATGAGATGATCAAAATCTTTTGCTTCATCTCCGATGAAATTCAGAACCTTTTTCTGATTTAGAATTTTTCTTTTGATAAGAGTTTTCCAGAGATTTTTCTTCAGAGGTAAAGATGTATTTATCTGATGATGGAGTCTGCCGGTAAATTCAAAATTACTGCAATAACTTAACATGTATCCTGCCGGCATAAAATTATTTCCACAAACAATTAACGGAATATTCAGTTCACATAATTTTGCGAGAAGATTGTGTGAATAACTTATACCAAATCCAAGAACAAGTAAGCAATCGATATCCACAAGTGGTTCCCGGGCAATTTCCTGTTCCTTTTCTTTGAGTAGGATAAATCCTCGATAAATACTTAAATGGACATTATTCCTGTTTATTTCAACTATTTTCATTTTTCTTTAACGGGTCGTAAATCCTACCTATAATATCGATACCGATTTTCCGAGCATTTCTTTCTTGTAATTGTTTAACAGAAGTAGCATTAGATTCTTTTTCAGATTTTGCAATTTTATGAACCTGGAAAAATAACCTACCATCAACATTCATTTTTTTTACTCTCAAGATTTTTTTTAATCCATTTTCATCCCAAGCGACCATATCGTTAATAAAAAGCCGCATAATTTTTTTTGCAGTTGGATATTTTTTATGCCAGGCAGGTTCGAACTTCGGTTGATGAGCATAGAACACAGGAATAATTTCAATTTGCCATTTACCCGCTTTTTCAGTTTTATGCGAGCAATAAATATCTGCACAATAGTTATTGCCGGAAGTGTAATACTTATAAATTTTCCCGTCTTTATCTTTTATCGGGATCACGGTTTTCTTGTCTTTTTCCAGATGTATTTTTAATTTTCTTATTCCGTTTGTTTTGAAAAAATCTTCAATAATGGTTTTTATTTCAGTATCAGATTTATTTTCAATTTTATTCAAAAGGTATTCTTTAAATCTTTCATCTGCTATTTCTTGAACTTGTTTTTTTGATTTAAAATAAGATGGATCTTTTCTTACGGAAAGAGTTATTTTCTCTTTTTCAATATCTTCGCTGACAAAACCGTATGCAGTCTCATCATGAAGTTGCCCCACAGTTTTACCTTCTTTTATTGCTTTTTGGGCAAAACCATGATCAGGTTTAAAGGATATGATAATCTCATCTAATAATTTTTCAATTTCTTTATGTTCAAAGTTTTTAAAAGGAGGTGGCATTTTTTCAATAAATCTTTTTCTTGTTTTCTTTGAAGCTCTAGCTATTTTTTGCAGCATGGAACGCGAAGTACAAGCAACAACAAAAGCATCGATTGCATGATGTCTGTGGTCTTTCCTGTTTTTTTCTTTATTATCAGATAATAGTTCATTTAATCCCCACTTACTTCGCAGAAGTGCTGTAAGTTGCCCCGGAATGGCCCAAACATTTTCCGGACCTGAGACATAATTCATATATTCTTTGGCAATTCTACTCATATATTGCGTATCAGTAAGAAGTCGCGAAATTACTTCTCCCTCATCCTTGAATCTTTGCATAGCATCAGGATAAAATCTCCATCTCTTATTTTTGGGAAGATTTTCTGCTCTGGCTACTATATTGTTCTAATTATATCCGGAAGGATTGTTACCAAAAGCTTCAAAAGGACTTCTCTCTCCTTTATCTCGGTTTGCTTGAAAAAAAGAAATGGTTTTATTAACCGGTCTGTCATTAAAAGTTTTTGATTTGGGAAGAATGTGTTCAATCTCAAACTTATTTGAAAATAATTCATTCAACGGAATAATTTTTCCTGAAAACGGACAGCATCTTTTTGCCGGATCAGAATTCAATTCTTCCCATAGTTTATATT
>DRTC01000391.1 GCA_011372345.1 Candidatus Cloacimonadota bacterium | reverse complement strand
GAATATTTGATAAAATTTTAACACAATCTCGAACTGCAAAACCAAAGATAATGAATTTACGAGGAATTTGGAAAGATATTGGATTCGAAAAGATAACAGACATAGAATCTGAACTGAAAAATGCCAGAAAAGAAATAAAAGATGCTGTTTTAAAAAGGAAATATTAATGGAATACCTTCTCGATACAGTAACAATTATTCGGCATTTTACAGATATTGGAAAAACCGGAAAAAAGGCAAAAAAAATTCTAAAAGCCATTTCAAATAATAAATTTATGATTTCTGTTATTAGTCTAATGGAAATATTATATCTTTCTGAAAAGAACAGGATCAATTTGAGTTTGAAATATACAATATCAAAAATAAATTCATCGATAAATTATACAATTCTCGATTTAACTCCCGAAATCTTAGAAGTTGCAGAAACTATCGAATTTAAAGAACTACACGATAGATTAATTCTGGCTACTGCAAAATGGCTGAATATTCCTGTTATTTCGAGTGATAAACAATTTGAAAGAGTTGATGATATTGAAGTTATCTGGGATTAAAAAAGAAGATTGAAAATATTAAGAAGATATGATGTAATAATTAACAAAATAAAAGAAGTCGTTGATCGAACATTTGAAAAAATTATCTAACTTTATTTTTCAAAGAATTCCGAATCCTCTCCGCTCTTTCCAGATCCTTTTTCGTATCGATCCCGATCCCTTCATATTCCGTTTCGACCATTTTTATTTTCATGCCATTTTCTAATAATCGCAACTGCTCTAACTTTTCATTCTGTTCCAATTTTCCAGCAGGTAAATTAATAAATTCCATCAGAGATTCTTTTCGGAAAGCATAAACTCCAATGTGTTTATAATAATCTGGTTTCGGAAATTGTGATTGGGAATTTCTATAAAAAGGAATTTTAGAACGGGAAAAATATAGCGCAAAATTCTCTTTATCACAAACAACTTTTACATTATTTGGATTTTCAATATCTATTTTAATTTTGTGCATTAAAGTAGCAACTTCTACTTCTTTATCCTTAAAAGCTGAAATGAGTTTTTGCAAAGGTTCTTTAGAAATAAACGGTTCATCGCCCTGAATATTCACCACAAGATCACATTCGATTTTGGAACAGACTTCCGCGATTCTATCTGTTCCGCTATGATGTTTTTTTGATGTAAGAATGACTTTCCCGTTAATATCGTGGACAGCTTCGAATATTCGCTGATCGTCTGTTGCTACGATCACCTCATCGAAAAGTCCGCTGTTTTTTGCTCTTTCATAAACATGCTGGATAATTGGTTTCTGACCGAGTTTTACCAGAGGTTTCCCGGGAAATCTGGTAGAATCGTATCTTGCCGGGATGATAGCGATAATTTTCATTTGTGCCCCATTGGTCTTTTTTAATTTCATATGATTTGGAATTTGAAATAATATGTCATTGCGAGGTTTCTTATCGGGATTTCTTACGAAGCAATCTATTTTGAACAATTTTTAAATTACTTCGTCTGATGCCTGCAAGAGAGAACTCGTAATGACAAAAGTTTTATCTCTTATCTCTCCATCTTCATTTCCAGAAAAACTTTATAACTCAAAAGTGAATTCTTCATTTCAGAAATTATATAACTTCTGGTAATTGTCATATTCTCGATTTTTTTCGCTGTTTCCAGGGCAATGATCTTTTCAATGTTTTCATTAGTGCTTTCAACCATTCCCTGAACTTCTTTTTCCAAATAATTGGCAATTTCCAATCGTGTCTGCTCCGAAGCTTTTTCCCAGGCAACGATCAGATCATAAGAAGATGTGGAAGAATAACTGAAAATTGTATTCCCTTCAATCTTGATCTTTTCTTCTGAAAACCATTCCGGCTGGTTGGCAATATACTTTTTCTTATGAACATTTTCAATATCATTTCTCTTTGTGGAAAATAATCCGATATAATAATCGAAGAAAAAAGTTTCATCTACCAAATTCAAAGTATCGAATATTTTTTCAATTTCTTGAGGAGAAGAACTGACATTCAAGCGGAATTTCACTTTTCCTTCTTTAAGAATGTATTCCGAATCTTTAGAAGCGTACTTTTCAATAGCAAAGGAACCTTTGTTTCTGCTTTTAGAAACTGCAGCCATCTGCTTTGCAGATTCGACCATTTTTTCTTTTTCAAAACTTTTTTTGGAAATTCCTACAATATAATCTCCCTCCGCAGGCAAATAATAAATCCATTCCGGAAGTTTCTGCATCTCGATTTTATGAATAGATTCCTTTTCGTAATATTCGTATGAACGATGAGTAGAACATCCGATCATGAAAAATAAGATCAAAATTAAATTAATTAGTTTTTGCATTTTTCCTCTTTTCATTGTCATTCTGAGGTTTTCTCTTTCCTGAAAGAGACGGTTTCTAATAGAGGATTTCTCTCGAAGAATCTACAACTAAAACGAAATTCAAATCCAAACATCACTGAAGATTCCTCGAAAGAAGCCGTTGAAGGAACACTCGGAATGACAGCTATTTCATTTTTTTTTCTGTTTCCTTTTTTCCTTGAACCTCTGAACCTCTGAACCTTTGAACTCTTGAATCCTGAACCTTCTTCAAATAAATCATCAAAGCCGTTATATCAGTATGATTCACACCGGAAATGCGAGCAGCCTGTCCGAGAGAAACCGGTTTGATCTTATTTAACCTTTCCCGGGCCTCATACGCAATCGAGTTTATCTTCATATAATCGAGATTTTCGGGCATTTTGTTATGCTCCATCTTTTCAAACTTTTCGATTTCCGCAAGTTGCCTTTTCAAATATCCTTCATATTTAATTTCCAATGAAATTCTGCTCTTTATATCTTCCGTCACATCTAAAGGTATTTTATATCCGAACTTTTGCAGATCATTAAAAGTTATTTCCGGTCTTTTCAGAATATTGATCAATCGTGTTGGTTCTTTGATATCGCTTGTTTTGAGCGAATTATTATTTTTTAGAAATTCCATTTCACGATTGTGGATTTCCATCATTTTCCTGAATTTCCGCCACCTGACATCTTCAACTAAACCGAGTTTATATCCCAATGGCATCATTCTTTCATCAGCATTATCCTGACGCAAATAAAGACGATATTCCGCTCTGGAAGTAAACAATCGATAGGGTTCTGTTGTTCCTTTTGTTACCAGATCATCCAAAAGAACTCCAAGATACGATTGCGATCTATCGAAAATTATCGGGTCTTTTTTTTCCAGTGAAAGAACAGAGTTGATCCCCGCCGCAATTCCCTGGGCTGCAGCTTCTTCATAACCGGAAGTTCCATTGATCTGCCCGGCAAGATAAAGACCCTCGATCTTCTTCGTTTCCATGGTCGGTTTGATCTCATCCGGAATGATATAATCGTATTCAATAGCATATCCATACCGAATTATTATTGATTCTTTCAATCCTTCGATGGAATGCAGCATTCTTTTCTGAATTTCAGGAGGAAGACTATTGGAAACACCGTTAACATAGGCTTCGAAAGTTTTTTCTCCTTCAGGTTCGATAAAAACCTGATGATGTTCTTTTTTAGAAAATTTGACGACTTTATCCTCTATCGAAGGGCAATATCGAGGTCCAATTCCGCTGATATAACCGCCATATAGAGATGATTTGTCAAGATTGGAATTAATGATCTGGTGAGTTACCGGATTAGTAAAAGTAAGATAACAACTGACATCGTTCTTCAGAGCAATATCTCGATAATAGGAAAAACCTTGAGGATCCTCATCTCCCGGTTGTTCCTCGACTTTGTTCATATCAATTGTTCTCAAATCAATGCGAGGAGGTGTCCCGGTTTTGAATCTTGCTAAATTGAGTCCGGATTCAAGCAATGATAAAGACAATTTTTCTGCTGCTGGTTCCCCGGCTCTTCCTGAACTATAACTGACATTCCCTATATGAACCTTTCCCCGCAAAAATGTACCGTTCGCTAAAATTACTTTGGGAGCAAAATATTCTTCACCTAAATTCGACCTGACTCCAATAACTTGCTTTCTATTTTTGGATAAAATTATCTCATCGATGATGGATTCTTTGATATTCAAACCGGTTTGGTTTTCCAAAGACTGACGCATAATGATCGTATATTTTGTTCTGTCATTTTGGGAACGAGGAGCCCAAACTGCCGGACCTTTTTTCTTGTTCAACATCCGGAATTGAATTCCTGAAAGATCGGAAGATTTCCCGATTTCTCCTCCTAAAGCATCTATCTCTCGTGCCAGATGTCCTTTTGCCGGTCCTCCAACCGATGGATTACACGACATCCTCCCGATTGATTCTATCTTGATCACGAAAATAAGGACATTCGCTCCCATTTTAGCTGCTGACAAAGCAGCTTCGATCCCGGCATGTCCTGCTCCGACAACAATTATATCGAATCTATTTTTATTCATATACCAATTTCCGTTTCCATCTGAAAAATGTCCAAATCGATGTCAAGATGGAACTTCTTACTATTGAAAATCACAGAATAAGTTTTGTCATTTTGAGGTTTCTTTCAATTAAAATTCTTTTCTTTTTTGTGTGTTTTGTGCATCTTTGTGGCAAAATTTTCTTTTTGTGCCTTCGTGTCTTTGTGGTAATAAATTTTGGATTGACAAAGATAAAGCCCTGAAAAGTTTGAGACAGATTTTGAAAAATTGGAGAAAAATAATGGCAAAGCAAAATCGAACAGCGATTGTTCCTACCAGGGAAGAAAGTTATCCCGAATGGTATCAACAGGTCATCAAAGCTGCTGATATGGCGGAAACCAGCGAAGTTCGCGGATGTATGGTAATCAAGCCCTGGGGATATACGATCTGGGAAAATATTCAGAAAAATCTCGATGAAATGTTCAAAGAAACCGGACATGTAAATGCTTATTTTCCACTTTTCATACCAAAAAGTTATTTTGAAAAGGAAGCAGAACATGTAGAAGGTTTTGCCAAAGAATGTGCGGTTGTTACTCACTCGAGATTGGAAGATGACGGAAAAGGCGGACTTAAACCAGCAGGAAAACTGACCGAAGAATTGATCGTTCGTCCAACCAGCGAAACCATTATTGGAGCTTCATTCAGCAAATGGGTGAATTCATATCGCGACCTTCCGCTTTTGATTAATCAATGGGCAAATGTGGTGCGTTGGGAAATGAGAACTCGTTTGTTTTTGAGAACCACCGAATTTTTATGGCAGGAAGGTCATACAGTTCACGAAACAAAAGAAGAAGCATTGGAAGAAACATACAAGATGCTGGATGTATATGCAAAATTCGCTGAAGAATATCTGGCAATTCCAGTAATTAAAGGTGAAAAAACCGCATCCGAGAGATTCCCTGGAGCCCTTCAAACTTTTTCGATTGAAGCAATGATGCAGGATAAGAAAGCACTTCAGTCAGGAACATCTCATTTTCTGGGAACGAATTTCGCAACTGCTTCCAACATCAAATTCCAAAATAGAGAAGGAAAAGAAGAATATGCCTGGACAACTTCCTGGGGAGTTTCGACGAGATTGATCGGAGCATTAATTATGGCTCATAGTGATGATAACGGATTAGTTCTTCCTCCGAAAATTGCTCCTACTCATTTGGTCATTATTCCAATTTATCGCAATGATGAACAAAAAGAAAAGGTGATGAATTTCATTAAAAAACTGACATTTAAAATCAGAGAATTAAGATTTGATGAGAAGAATATCAGAGTTCAAGTTGATGATCGAGACATGCGAGGTGGAGAAAAGATCTGGAGTTGGATCAAAAAAGGTGTTCCGATCCGTCTGGAAATCGGGATGAAAGATATCGAGAATAATTCGGTCTTTATGGGAAGAAGAGACAAAGAACCGAAAAACAAAATCAGCATCGATGCGAAAGAATTTGTGCAAAACCTGATAAATATCCTTAATGAAATTCAGAATAATATTTATCAAAAAGCTTTGCAATTTCGAGAAGATAACACGGTGAAAATAGATGATAAAAAAGATTTCTATCAATATTTCACACCCAAAAATAAAGAAAATCCTGAAATTCATGGAGGTTTTGCTTTGAGTCATTGGTGTGGAAATCCCGAATGTGAAGAAAACATCAAAAATGATTTGAAAGTTACGATTCGCTGTATTCCAATCGATGCATCTGAAGAAAATGGAGAATGTATTTATTGCGGACAAAAAAGTAAAAAAAGAGTGATCTTCGCTAAAAGTTATTAAATTATGAAATTCTGGATTGACCAAGGTTCTACTATTTATTTGTTCCAGGTGCTAAAAGCATCCGGTGCATTGGATGATTATGGAAAAATCAGACAAGTCGTTAAAAACGGAGAAGTTTCTGTAAATAATGAAACTGCCTTCAAACAACGAATGGAATTGAAAACCGGAGATGAAGTTCGTTATCAAAAACATCATATAATGAT
>DRTC01000390.1 GCA_011372345.1 Candidatus Cloacimonadota bacterium | reverse complement strand
TATTTACACATAATATGTGGAACTGCTGTTGCATATACTGGGAAGAAAAAGATATGTAAATCCATATTAACCGTATTTGGATAAAAACTGTTTTCTATTGCATGAATAATGGGTTTATAACCATTCTTGGATAATACTTCTCCGATCAATTCAGCTGCGTGATGGGAATTTCCGGTTCCACTGAAATAATGCATCAATACTGTTTTCATAATCAAAACATTCTAATCCTTCATTTCTTTGAGCAATTTGGTAATTTCCTTATTATCAGGTTCGATTGATAACGCTTTCTTAAAATATTCTCCGGCAAGATCAATATTGTTTGTTTTCAAATAGGCTTTCCCGAGACTAATTGCAGCAGTTGCGGATTTGGGATAAAAATATGTATTTAATTTCAGGATCTTGATCGCATCATCAGGACTACCATAGAACAGCAGTGTTGTTCCGATTCTCTGCATTTCCTTTTCATCAATGAAATATTTTGATGAATCCGGTTTCATTTCTTTTACTTTTTTGATTAGAAAATCCAAATCCGTTATCCTTTTTTTTTGTCAAATTACACCTTAATTGGTTGTCCTAAAAAGCTAATCCATTATAATAGTTTGCCTGCGCTCCGGTCCCACCGAAATAATAGAGATTTTTTTATTTAGAAGTTCCTCGATTTTGGAGATATATTTTTTGGCATTTATGGGAAGTTGCTCATAATTCTTAACTTCAGTAATATCTTCTTTCCAGCCGGGAAGCTCGATATATTCTGGTTGGATTTCCTCCATGATTTTAGCATTGAAAGGAAATTCTTCTGTTTTTTCATTTCCGGAGAGGTATTTTGTACAGACCTTGATCGTTTCAAATCCTGAAAGAACATCCAATAAAGTTAAAGCAATTTCGTCGATTCCGTTGATCATGGCCGTGTATTTCGCAGCAACTACATCGAACCAGCCGCAGCGTCGCGGTCTTCCGGTTGTTGCTCCAAATTCATTTCCGCGGATGCGGATTTTTTCTCCGGTTTCATCTGTTAGTTCTGTCGGGAAAGGACCTTCACCCACTCGTGTAAAATAACTTTTATAAACGCCTACGATCCGATCGATTTTTTTAGGAGAAAATCCGCAGCCGACAGAAATTCCGCCAGCAATTGTGTGAGAAGAAGTTACAAAGGGATAAGTTCCGAAATAAATATCAAGAAGCGAACCCTGGGCTCCTTCGAAAAGGATGTTTTTGTTTTGTCCATAAAGTTCGTTCAGAAAATATGAAAGCTGCTTGAGAAAAGGTTTTAATTCTTCGCCGGTTTTCATCAGATCAGCAAGTAAAGGTTTTATTTCCGTAACCGGGAGACGATGTGAAGAATAAATATTTTCTAATCTATTCGTTAGATATTCCTGATCAAAAAGGTCGGAGAAACAGATTCCGGTTCGGGCGATTTTATCACTGTAACAGGGACCGATTCCTTTTTTTGTTGTTCCGATCTTTGTTTGTCTGGAGCCATTTTCTGCTTTGACATCGAGATATTTGTGTAAAGGCAAAACAATACTCGTTCTCGGATCGAGAAAAAACCTGCCCTCAAAAGAAATGCCTTTTTTTTTCAAATTATTGATTTCCTGGATCAGATCAAAAGGATCGATGACAACTCCAGCTGCGAGCGCACACATTTTATCAGGGTACAGAATTCCTGCCGGAACCAGGTGAAAAACATATTTCTTCCCATTGAGATTTATCGTATGACCGGCATTATTTCCACCCTGAAACCTGACCACGATCTCAGCATTTTCAGCTAACACATCGACTATCTTTGCTTTTGCTTCATCTCCCCAGATACATCCTAAAACTGCAATTGAACTCATCTCATTAGCTCCTTTATCAAATTCGAGTTGTAAGGATTTTGTCTTCATAGAGGACAACGACTCGAAACAGCATAATTCATTAATATTTCATATCGACTCGCAACTCCTTTATTATCCTTCGCAGTATATTGCAGTAAATGGGCGAGTCGAAAGTTTTTTCAGATATACAAAATTTATGAAGATACTTTACCGGAAATCAGTTCTGCTTCTTTATCCGGTTTTTCAAAGAATATTTTGATTTTTGTTCCTTTTACTCGGCTGATTTCTAATTTTCCATGAATTTGATCGACCAGAATACTCACTAGCTGCAATCCTAAATTTTCGGGATTTTCCAAGTCAAAATTTTCCGGTAAACCAATTCCGTTATCACTGACAATAAATGTATAATCTTTATTTTCTGCGGACATGGAAACCGATATCTTTCCCTGTCTTTCGGGAAATGCGTGTTTCAGACAATTAGAAATAAGCTCGTTAGCGATCAATCCACAGGGAATAGCATAATTTATAGTTAGTTCAACACCTTTTATATGCTTCTCAAAAACGATTTTATCAGGATCGATGTGAAAAGATGAATATAGGTGCATGATCAGATTTTCCATATATTGGGAGAAATTCACATCCATCAGATTTTCTGATCTATAAAGTTGTTCATGGATCAAAGCCATGGATCTGATCCTGTTCTGGCTTGTCCTTATAACATTTTTGACCTTTTCGTTTTTAATATTATATTCCTGCATACGGAACATACTTAGAATTATCTGAAAATTATTATTGACACGATGATAGATCTCCTGCAGGAGAATGTTTTTTTCCTGCAGGGAAGCTTTGATCTGTTCTTCTTTTTTCTGGCTTTCCTTAAGTTTCATCACCAGCTCATAATATGTATTTGCCAGTTCTTTCGTTCTTTCATTAACTCGAGCTTCGAGTTCATCTTTCATTTTCTGCAGTTCCAGTTCAATCGTCTTTCTTTCATCAACTTCTGTCTGCAGATTTTTATTAATTTCCCCAAAATCTTTCCTGATCAAATAATTTTTTATTTTTTCAATATGCAGGAACCGGGAAATAATAAAAGTTAAAATAAAAAAGAAAAGAATGCTGATGTTTTTAACGAAAAAAACAGCTGGATTATGGTGATAATGAAGCGTAGTGATAATAAAAGCAACAAGACTTAAAGCATAGATCAATATAACTGTCCAACCTTTGAACTGAAATAAGACCGAGAAAATAAACACGCAGATTAGAAAGCTGGGAAATCCTCCCAGAGTCGATTGTTTGATACCGGCGATAATACCGATTATGATCATCACCGAAGCGCTGATAAAAATAGTTAAAAAATTATGATAATCCTTTACTTCCTTGATGGTTGAGGGCTTGTTAAAAATATAAACGAGGAAAAAAATTGGAAATGAAAAGATCAGAGTTAAATTCAACCATAAAAAGTTTTTATAATCCGGAAGATCATTGCTGATTTTTATTAGTAAAAGATCTGAATATAATAAAAAGGCAGTCCAGACAAAAAGGAAAATTATAAAAAATTTTAAATTTTGATAGTTTTCAAAATGGATGTTTTTCTTGAATATTGATTTTTGGTTTTCAAAACCATCTTTCTTTGATAAGACATCCATCATCTTTAAAGTCCTTATCCTTTTTTTGGATAACACATCAATGGTCCTGATTTTTATAACTATTTTATGTCAATATAAATCAGAATTCAAACTTTCCTGTTAATTAAAAATTTTATTTCCCAATACAGAAATTGGAAAATATCTCATTCAAAATATCTTCGGATGTTATTTTTCCAATGATCTCTTCCAGAGCAGAACTTGCTTCTTTCAGGTCAAACGCAGTGAATTCATAACCAAGTTTTTTCTTAATTGAAACAATAGCTTTTTCCAGAGACTTTATCGACCTTTTGACAGCTGCGATTTGGCGTGAGTTCGTTAAAATTCCGGAATGAAGTTCTTTTTCTGAAATCTCTATTTCTTTCAACAAACGCTCTTTTAATCGATCTAAACCGTCTTTTTTAATTGCTGAACAAAGGATATATCTTTTTTGCTTGAAATTATCTTCTTCTTTTTTTGAAAAGAGGTCTGTTTTATTAAGGATTTTAATTATTTTTGCAGGATCGATAAGTTTTTGGAGTAGATTCAATTCCTGCTTATTTTCGCTCCCATCGATGATGAAAAGAACAATATGCGAGTTTTTAATTATTTGATAGGAACGATCAATACCGATTTTCTCAATCGCATCTTCTGTCTTGCGTAAACCTGCAGTATCAAAGATCCTGACCAGATATCCTTTGAGGGAAATAACTTCTTCCAGGTAATCGCGGGTTGTTCCCGGATGAGGAGTAACAATAGCTCTTTCCGTTTCCAGAAAAGCATTGAAAATGCTTGATTTGCCCACATTCGGAGCACCAACCAGACTGACCTTTAGTCCATCCCGCAAGATCAATCCTTCGTTTCCGGTCGCCGCCAGTTTATTCAGTTCAGAATGAAGTTTCCATAAATCCTTTTCTGTTTTTTTAATGTTCAATTCGGAAAGCCCCTGTTCAACAAAATCGATTTCAAGCTCGATCAAGGTTCGGTATTTAGTTAATTTTGTGAGTAATTTTTCGATTTTCCGCTGTAAACTTCCTTCCAGTTGCTGTAATGCAGCCTGGTGAGATTTTTTCGTTCTAGCGTTGATCAGATCTCCAACTGCTTCGACTTGCGTCAGATCCAATTTATTATTGAAAAATGCGCGTTGTGTAAATTCTCCAGGTTCAGCCAATCTGGTTTTCCGGAGTAAAAGTTCCAAAATTTGATGAGCAATAAAATTACTGCCATGACAGGATATTTCGACTACATTTTCACCTGTATAACTTTTTGGTGCTTTGAAAACCGTTATGATAACTTCATCGATTATCTTGTTTTGATCAACGATCTTCCCAAAGTGTGCAGTATGGGATTTTACGGAAAGAAGCGATTTTTTACTTTCAAATACTTCGGTAACAATCTGAATCGCCCTATCTCCGCTCACACGCAGAACAGCGATCCCTCCGGTTCCGGAAGGAGTTGAAATCGCGGATATTGTGTCTGAATTATAAGTCATAAATAATTATTTTTCCAGATTATTCAAAAATAGAATTGTTTGATCGTGATATGATTGCTTATTCTCATTCCCGACTTGCATTTGGGAATGCAATTTCGGAAAAGTTTTAGTTTGATTTTAAAAAATTGAAGAAACATCTTGAAATAAAATTTCTCAAATAATTATGTTCCCAAATGGAATTTGGGAACATGTCAGAATTGGCTCAATATTTCTTTT
>DRTC01000389.1 GCA_011372345.1 Candidatus Cloacimonadota bacterium | reverse complement strand
CTGATAACAGCTGGATCGCTTCTGACATCGAATTAAATGAAAGAGAAGAAACCTTAAAAGTTACTCATGAAAATTATGATAATGAACAAAATATTGTTTTATTTCAAAATTCACCAAATCCGATGAGAACAAATACGGAGATCAAATTCGAGGTTAAGAAAGCTGTTGTTTGCGAACTGAATGTTTACAATGTAAAAGGTGAAAAAGTTGCCAATCTTTTCAATGATAATGTTCAGAATGATGAAGTTGTTACAGTTAGCTGGAATGGTAAAGATAATAATGGCAGAGATGTTGTTGCTGGTTTTTATCTTTATAAGATCAAAGCCGGAAGATATACCAGCACCAAGAAAATGATCTTGATGAAATAAAAGTATTTCGAATATAAAAAGGAGATGAAATGAAATCGATTAAGTTTACTATGATCTTAATAGCATTTTTATTTATGTTTCAGATAATTTTTTCTGATTCAGTTCCTGGAATCGGATCAGAAACTGAAGCAGGTCCGATAGTAATTTATGGAGACACTCGATCGAACTATCAAATTCACCAGGAAGTTGTTGCAGCTATTGAAACCTTTAATCCGTCAGTAGTGTTTCATTCAGGTGATTTTATTAGATTGTCGAGTGATATGGAAAAGAAATGGAACAAATTTCTATCTATAACAGAAAATTTAAGGAACAATTCCGAGTTTCTTCCTGTTAAAGGAAACCATGAAATGAACAATGAATTCTTTACCAGTACATTCCGCTTTATGGAAGATCATGCCTGGTATTCGGTCGATAGGAATGATATTCATTTTATTGTCCTTGATTCAAATGCTGATCTGACAAATGGAGAAGAACCATCAGAGCAATATACCTGGCTGATTAATGATCTTGAAAATATTGCAGATGACATCCTTTTTACAATTGTTTTATACCATCATCCAATTTTTACAACCGGACCTCATCCTGCAGATGAAAAAAATCTCGGTGACATCTTGTTACCCCTTTTTTCTGAATATGGTGTTGATATTGTATTTAACGGTCATAACCACTGTTATGAAAGATCACAATACAACGGAATTTATCACATTGTGACTGCAGGAGGTGGAGCAACTCTTTACGATCAGATGAGATACAGCAAACACAGTCAATTGTTTTTGCTAGAAAATCATTTTTGTAAATTAACAATTGAAAATGGTCAACTTATTGTCGAGGTTATAAATCTGGATTTCGAAACTATAGATCAGATTGTGATTGATAACGAATAATTAATATATTCTGTTGTGTTCCTATAATGTAAGGTTCAATCTTTTTTGGTTGAACCTTAAATTTTTACCTACTAATACTAATTTATTTAAAATCATAACCTTTATAAATATTTTTTTTGAAATACATTCAATAATATTTATAAGGAGCATCTTCTCATATTCTGTCTAATACATTTCAGAAAAGATCATCACTCATCTTCCCTATCCCTGATATTATCCATCAACCATTTCCATTGTTGTTCCGTTATATTTCCAAAAAAATTATTTTTTATTTCAGCAATGAATATTCTGTCTTCTTTATCAGTCAGTTCTTCTAATTTTTCAGAGATTGTATCCAGATCATGTTTGGAATTAATAATCTTCAAATTGTTTGAAAGATTAATGTGAGGACCGAAAGAACGAAGATAGGTTTTAAACTCAGACTTTCTTTTCTTCCTGATTTGACGAATAGGAAAATAAATATCATAAAAAACAATATAACCAGGCATTTTTACCTCACTTTAAATTGCATTATCATAAAAACGATCAGGTTTTACAGCAAATTCTTGTAAAAGAAATTTTCTTTATAACTTATAAAATTTCAATCGAATCTTGTTCAAGCATTCTGCCTTTCAATGTCCAGCCTACTGCATCGATTATTTTTACTTTTACGAATTTCCCGATCAATGACTGATTTCCTTTGAAAACAGTTATTTTGAAATCCCTGCTTTTCCCGGAGAGTTCATCAGGATTTTTTTTACTCACTTTTTCAACATAAATTTCTTTTTTTTCCCCGATTTGATCACGATACTTTTTTGTAGTTATTTTTTGTTGTAATTCGATAAGTTTCTGCAGTCTTTCTAAACGGATTTCTTCAGGGATTTGATTACTAAATTCTGCTGCTTTTGTTCCTTCTCTGGAAGAGTATTTAAAAGTGAAAGCATAATCGAATTCGATCTGTTTCATCAAATCATAAGTTCGTTGGAACTGTTCTTCAGTTTCTCCTGGAAATCCGGCAATAATATCAGTAGTGATGGCGATTTCCGGCATTGCGATCCTTAATTTCCTGACAATATCATAAAAATGTTCGGAAGTATAACCGCGATTCATTCTCTTTAAAATTTCATTATCACCACTTTG
>DRTC01000388.1 GCA_011372345.1 Candidatus Cloacimonadota bacterium | reverse complement strand
CCTGCCTGGGAATTTGCGGAAATGCTCCGGTCATGATGATCAATGACGATGTTTATGGCGATCTAAATGATGAGAAGATCGAAAAGATCATCAAATCGATTCTGGGAGGACAACGATGAAATTTTATCGCAATCAGGTTCTTTTAAGTATCGACAATCCATCCCTGCAAGAGAATTATCTAATAATTGATTCATTTTTGCGACAGGAATTAGCAAAGCAAAATTTAGATGATGAGATCAATGTCCTGGATAAAGGTTCTCTCGGCTTTGCCGGAACCGGGGTGAGCATGATGATCTATCCGGAACAAGTTACTTATATAAACATTACAAAAGCGGATATTCCTGAAATTGTCAGAGAGCATTTTATCAAAGGTCTTCAAGTTAATAGATTATTGATGGAAGAAGCTATAAAACCATTCAAGAGAGCAGAAAAGCGAAGAATAGTTTTGGAAAATTCCGGTATTATCGATCCTGAAAATATTGATGAATATCTTGCAGTCGGCGGATATGAAGCCTGGGAAAAAGCTCTGATGGAAATGGAACCGACTCAAATTGTGGATGAAGTTAGAGATGCTGTTTTACGGGGAAGAGGAGGAGCAGGATTCCCGGCAGGCGTTAAATGGAATTTTACCGAGATTCTTAAAGGTATTCAGAAATATTTTGTGATAAATGCTGACGAAGGAGAACCGGGAACATTTAAAGATCGATTAATAATGGAAGGAGATCCTCATAAATTGCTTGAAGGATTGATAATAGCTTCTTATGCAGTGGGAGCGACAAAAGCTTTTATTTATATTCGGGGGGAATATAAGCTGTGTATTGCTCGTTTGCAGAAAGCAATCGATCAAGCTCGTGAATATGGATTGATCGGAAAGAATATTTTCGGGAAAGGATTTGATCTTGAAATAGAAATAAAAATCGGAGCAGGTGCTTATGTTTGCGGAGAAGAAACCGCTCTTATCGAATCAATCGAAGGGAAAAGAGGAAATCCCAGATTCAAACCGCCTTTTCCGGGAGTGAAGGGAATCTGGCAGAAACCGACTGTGGTTAATAATGTGGAAACAATTGCTAACATTCCTTCGATAATAAAAAAGGGAGCGAAATGGTTTAAATCTTTTGGGACCGATGATTGTCCCGGCAGTAAAATCTTTACGATTCTCGGAGATGTGACCAATCCCGGTTTGTGCGAGGTCGATCTCGGAACATCTTTACGAACTGTGATCAATGAATATGGCGGCGGAATGAAGGATGGTAAAAAATTTAAAGCAGCTCTTATCGGGGGAGCAGCCGGAGTTTTCCTAAATGAAGAACATCTCGATGTTGCTCTTTGCCGAAAAAACTTACATGAACACGGTGCTGTTCTCGGTTCCGGAGCGATCCTGGTAATGAATGAAGAAGCGAGTATTGTAGATATAATGTATTCTGTGATCAAATTTTTCCGACATGAGTCCTGCGGGAAATGTTCTCCCTGCAGATTGGGAAATGAGCAGTTATATCAATTAATAAGCAAGATCAGGTTTGGGAAAGGAAAAGCAGGAGATTTAGAGAAAATGGTCTCCATTTCCGAAGCAATGCAGAAAACTTCTTTCTGTGCTTTGGGACAATCTCCTGTAATGTCCATTAAGAGTGCGTTTAAATATTTCAAACCGGAATTCGAGAGAGTATTGAATTAGCAACATCATTACCAATTCCCTGATTGGTAATGAAAAAGACCTTACGATAGTCAAGGAACGATTTAAAATCCTGAAACTCTTTCATATATTCCAAACAGGATTAGACTTCCGTGATGGTCGGGAAATGAAAGATAACCATTGCGAAGGTTCAGCAAGAAGAATTCCTCTTTTTGCAACCATTCGCAAGGTTTTCCTCGTTCCCAAACTCCGGTTTGGGAACGCAAGGGAATAAAAACTCTGTTTT
>DRTC01000387.1 GCA_011372345.1 Candidatus Cloacimonadota bacterium | reverse complement strand
ATCGTGTTGTTGCTTCGACGGATGTGGCTCGTGATTCCATTCACGAGAAAAGAAATGTAACCCCGTCGTCCTAATGGGAGAGAAAAACAAAAAACCACCGAGATGGTGGTGATACTGAACAACCTTCCGAAGTTTCCCCCAAAGAAATTGTTCCTTCTAAAATTCGGAAAGCTAAAGGGAAGATCAAGAAGTAATTTGCAATACAAACCTTCAAGGTTTCAAAAACCTTGAAGGTTTTTTAATCCCTTTTTTCCCTTTTTACCGTTTCTATTGTTTCGGAACAAGTTCCGAATTACATTTCTATTTCATATTTCTTCATTTTTCGATTCAAAGCATACCAGGAAATATTCAGAAGCTCCGCAGCTTTTGATTTGTTGTTTTTTGCTTTGGAAAGTGCTTTAAGAATTAGTTTTTTTTCAGCGAGAGCAAGATCGAGATTTTCTTCATTTTCAGTTGGTTCAGATATTATATGTTTGTTTCCGATTTTAAGTTTTGGTAAATGCTTTCTACTGATAATTCCCTTTTCCGAAAGAATTACAGCTCGTTCTATTAAGTTTTTCAATTCCCTGACATTTCCTCTGAATTCATAATCTGAAAAAGAATCATAAACATCATTTTCAATTTGTGTAATTGGGATTCTCATTTTTTCTGAAAAGAATTTCGCATAATGTTCGATCAAGAGAGGAATATCACCTTTTCTTTTGCGAAGTGGAGGAATATCGATCACAAAAGAATTCAATCTATGCAAAAGATCATTCCTGAATTTATTTTCATTAACTGATTTTTCAATATCCTGGTTAGTTGCGGAAATTATTCTGACATCGACTTCAATTTCTTTGTGAGAACCGATCCTGCGAACTTTTTTATCTTCGAGCACTCGCAGGAATTTGATTTGCTGAGTCAAAGGCATATCTCCTATCTCATCGAGAAATAATGTTCCTTTATCAGCAATCTCGAACCAACCTGCTTTATCTTCAGTAGCACCGGTAAAAGCTCCTTTTTTATGACCGAAGAATTCGCTTTCAAAAAGATGTTCCGGAACTGCCGAACAATTTACAGGATAGAAATATGTGTTTTTTCGATTACTTAAAAGATGAATGCTTCTGGCAACTAGTTCTTTCCCTGTTCCACTTTCTCCGGTAATAAGAACGGAAGTATCGTCATATCGGGCAACTTTGGAGATCAATTCGATCACAGACTTCATTTCCATACTTTTCCCGATGATCGCAGAACCCATTTGCTCCTGAAGTTCCTTTGAAATTAAAGAAAATTTTTGTTTAACTCCTTTCAATTTTTTAGATAATTCGAGAAATTTTTGAGTTCGTTCGATCGCACTTTTGATCTCAAGCGTGCGGAATGGTTTCTTAAAAAAATCAAATGCTCCAAACCGTAAAGATTCAATAATGCAATCCTGATCTCCGTGACCTGTGATCATAATAACTTCGATTTCCGGATGTTCGTTTTTAACTTTCTTCAAGACCTCAATTCCATTCATTTCCGGAAGCTGGATATCAAGTATCAAAACATCAATATGATTCTTCTCTAATATGAGAAATGCTTTTGAGGGAATTTCCGCTGTAAAAACATTATAATCATAAAGATCAAAAAAATCTTTCAGTTCATTCCTGATGCCTGGTTCATCATCGAGGATGAGGATATTTAAATTTGTCATAATAACTCCAAAATAAGGGAAATAGGAAATAGGATAAGTTTTTCAAGCGAATTTCTCCTTTCTTGAAACAATTAGTTTATACAACATTGCAGAGACTTCATTTGATTTTGAAATTAAGTCATTGACGATGTCATCTTTTTGATAATTCAATTCTTTAGCAAGATACAATTGTGTTCTTAGTTCACCACAAGAGCCCTTTGCAATATAGTAAAATTGAATCTTTTCTTTGTTATATTGTCGTTCAAATCCTTCCGCTATATTGGAAGGAACAGAAACTCCTGCTCTTTGAATCTGATCTCTAAAACCAAAATCTTTACAATCTTTGAGATTCTTATAAATCTCTACAGCCAATCGCATCGCTTTCTTCCAAACAATAAAATCCTCAAATCTTTCAATCATAATATCTTCCAATTCTTTTTATTTTTCCTAATCCCTATTTCCTATTTCCTATTTCCTACTTCTTATCTCCTACTTCCCACCTACATCTTTCATATTCTCGGAAGTTTTATTTTCATTTTTGTAAACTTCCCGAATTCGCTCTCGACGCT
>DRTC01000386.1 GCA_011372345.1 Candidatus Cloacimonadota bacterium | reverse complement strand
GAAAACGATAGCTCAGGGAATAATGGCTCACAGATTTCACGGATTAAACGGATAAGAAAACGATAGCTCATGGAAAAATGGCTCACAGATTTCACGGATTAAACGGATAAGAAAACAATAGCTCATGGAAAAATGGCTCACGGATTTGCACCGAAAATCACGGATAAGAAAACGATAGCTCATGGAAAAATGACTCACGGATTTGCATGGAAAAGCACGGATAAGAAAATAAAGGGCTTATGGAAAAATGACTTACGGATATAATAACTTTTTATTTTATTTTTTCTTTTATCCGTGTTCATCCGTGTGATCCGTGAGCAAAAAAAGGATTTACGATGAAATATGCAGAATTATCCGAAAAAATAATCAAAGCTTTTTATACTGTTTACAACACACTCGGTTATGGATTTTTAGAAAAAGTTTATGAAAAAGCAATGTTGATCGAATTAAGAAAAATGGGTTTGAATTGTATGAGTCAAGTTCAAATAAAAGTATTTTATGCAGATCAAATAATTGGAGATTATGTAGCAGATATAATTGTTGAAAATAAAATATTAGTCGAACTCAAGGCGATAAAACATCTTTCCAAACAAGATGAAGCCCAACTTCTTAATTATCTGACTGCAACTAAATATGAAGTAGGATTATTATTCAATTTTGGAAAAGAACCGGAATTCAAAAGAAAAATATTTGATAATAAATACAAGAAATATAAGTTTTAATGGCTCACGGATTTGCACGGAAAAGCACGGATAAGAAAACGATAGCTCATGGAAAAATGGCTCACGGATTTGCAACGAAAATCACGGATAAGAAAACGATAGCTCATGGAAAAATGACTCACGGATTTACACGGAAAAGCACAGATAAGAAAGTAAATGGTTTATGGAAAAATAACTTAAGGATATGATAACTTTTATATTAATTTTTCTTTTATCCGTGTTCATCCGCGTAATCCGTGAGCAAAAAATCCGTGAATAACAAAAGGAGAATAGATGAAAAAATTAGTTTACGATGTTATCAATAAATTAGACCTACCGGAAGTAACTTTTGCTGATGTCCGTTTTACTTCCACAGATAATCAGCAGATCTATTTTGAAAACGGAGATTTAAAACATTTCGGTTCGGAACTCGATTCATCTGCACTAGGGATCAGAGTTCTGATTAATGGTTGCTGGGGTTTTGCAGGAACAACTGTTTTGAACAATCTATCAATCGAGAAAGCTATAAAAAAAGCAATAAGCAACGCCAAGATCGGAAGCCGGTTCAGGAAAGAAAAAGCTATCTATAAAAAAATACAGCCGATCAGAGACAGTTATTTATTCAAACCGGAAGAAGATCCGTTTTTTATGGATAACAAATACAAAATCGACTTTCATGAAAGGATTGCCAAAAAACTGGTTGGTAATGAGAAGATCGTCTTTTCAAATGTTTACACAGAATTCTACAGACAATTCAAGATATATGCTAATACTGAAGGAACTTTTGTTGATTCTCTCGTTTATGACACGATGCCAATGATGTATGTGCTTGCTTCTGATGGACAGGAAACAATGTGCAGAACTTATCCTGGGCAGATGAATGGCAGAAGAGGTGGATTCGAGATCGTCAGGAATGTAAAGATGGAAGAAAATACGGATAAGATCATCTCCGAAGCAATTCAATTATTGGATGCACCTCGTATCGAAGAGGAAAGAGCGGATATAATCATTGGTGGAAGTCATCTTGCTCTGCAGCTTCACGAATCTGCCGGACACGCAACCGAAGCGGACAGGATTTTCGGGAAAGAAATTTCTTATGCTGGAAAGACTTTTATCAAACCAAAAATGCTCGGGAACTTTAAATACGGTTCGGGAATCGTCAATATTTACAGTGACAGCAAAAATAAGGGCGGAATGGGATTTCATCTCGTTGATGATGAAGGAACTCCCGGAGCAACTGTCGATATCGTGAAAAACGGGATTCTAGTCGATCAACAGACTTCGCAGGAAACTGCTGCTTTGCTTGGAATTCAACCAAGTTCCAATATGATGGCTTCTTATGCTGATGATATTCCGCTCATCAGGATGACAAATTTCTGTCTTGCTCCCGGAAAAGGCTCTCTCGATGATCTGATCAAATCGACAGAACATGGCTATTTCATTGATTTTACGAAAACCTGGAGTATTGATGATAACCGCAACAATTTTCAGTTCACGACCGAAATCGGCTGGCGAATCGAGAACGGTGAATTGAAAAATATTGTGAAAGAACCGACTTATTACGGCATTACTCCGGAATTCTGGGGAGCATGCAACGGAATATGCGGTTC
This sequence comes from Candidatus Cloacimonadota bacterium, assembly GCA_011372345.1. Lineage (NCBI taxonomy): Bacteria > Pseudomonadati > Candidatus Cloacimonadota > Candidatus Cloacimonadota bacterium. Next base: position 5,299 of record DRTC01000386.1, on the reverse strand, counting down.
TGAAGAATGGGAATTTCACGGCACTTTCCATTGCGGAAAAGGTGAACCCGGACAAATAATGCATCTTTCACACGGAGTTGCTCCCACGCGATTCAAAAATGTCGTTTGTAATGTGAAAGCGTAACTCGACTTTGCAAGTCGAGAAAAGGTCAATGAATGTCTGAAAAAACTAAAAATAATTTTGTTTCCGGATTTTTCCTGATAATTCTCGGAATCTTGATTATCGGTCTAAAACAACGCGTTTTTCATAATATCAGTATTTTCCCGATTCTTATGGGAGGTTTCTTTTTAGCAGGCTATCTCAGTAATAAAAGTTATGGTTTGTTGATCCCCGGTTGTCTTTTATTAAGTATTGGTTTGACTGGAGGTCGAACTCACTTAATAGGATTCAGAGATTTTGGTTCATTCGGTTTGGGAATCGGTTTTGTAGCAATTTATGTAATTGATCTGATCTATAGAGGAAAAACTCATTGGTGGCCCCTGATTCCCGGAATTATCCTGATCCTGACCGGAACCAGAAAATTCACCCATTTTATCTCGATCGGCTGGCCCATACTCATAATCCTTTTTGGAATCTGGATAATAATCAGATCATTTCAAAGAAAAGATGAAGAAGATAATCCTGAATCTTAGAAAACCTGTCTTTCTTCTCTTTTTACTGATCGTCAGTGTTCTTATATCCTGCTCATCCAGAAGAGGAATAAAACTGCCGATGTATGAGAGAATTTTGGTGAATAAGCAGGAAATGGCAGTAGAAGATATCAAAGACCTTCGTAAAGCATTCAGGAAGATGGTGCCGACCGAAAATCAATTTTTTGATGATGCGGAAATAATACTTTACTGCTATAAAACACGAGCTGATAAAACTCCTGACTTTTATGCTATATTTTTAGAAGAAGGTTTTGTTTATGAAGGTGATTCTTTCGAAGCTTTAGCCGACTCTTTCAAGGACAGGAAAACAAAATGTTATGAGATCAATGAGGATGTGAGATTCATTCTTTCATTGTATAATTAAATAATTCATTTTCGAGTTTTTCGTGTTTTCGCGGTTAAGATGTTTCCACACAAAATCATTGACAGCAATTTGTTCCTGAAAAAGATGTCACGGCTGAATGTAAGTTTAATGAAAAATAGGAGATAGATGATGAAAAAGGGAATTCATCCAAAATACAATAAGGTAACTGTCAAATGTGCCTGCGGGAATGAATTTGAAACAAGATCGACCAGCAAAACCTTGAATGTCGAGATTTGTTCAAATTGTCATCCCTTTTATGCCGGAAAACAACGAGCGATTTCCAAAGCCGGTAGGATTGAAAAATTCAATAAAAAATATAATGTGAAAAAAGAAAGTTAGAGCAAAAATTTTTAAGCACCACAACTGTATGTAAAATGCGTTGTGGTGTTTTTTTTTAGCAGAGAAGCCAATTTAGTAAATCTGTCATTCCGAGATTTCTTTCAGTAGCATCTTAAGAGGATCTCCGGCTTTAGGTTTGATAATAAATCGATGCCGTAGATTCTTCGTGTGAGAAGCACGAAGAAGAACTCATAATGACATATCAATTATTCGTTTTGTTAGTTCTGTTTGTCAAAGCTTAACACAGTGAAGATTGATTCATTGATCATTAATAAGGAAAAATAAATGAATGAAAAGAAAAAAGAAATAATGGTTGGAGGTCAGGCAGTCATCGAAGGTGTGATGATGCGAGGACCGGAATATCTGGCAACAGCGATCAGAAGAAAAAATAAAAAAATTGAGTTAAAAAAACAGAAATTTATCAGTGTTACCAAAAACAATAAATTTTTAGGATTTCCGATAATTCGTGGTTTTATTTCCCTGATCGAGATGATGATCATCGGATTTAAATCCTTAACTTTTTCTGCGAAAAGAGCAGAACTGGATTGGGAAGAAGAAGAAAAGGAAAATGGGAAAAAAAAGAAAAAAGAAAAATCTGAATCCCGTAAAAAGATAGAAGAATTTTTCAGTTATGTCTTTGCTTTCGGACTGGCTTTCCTGCTTTTTGCTTTCCTGCCGTACCAGATCGCTGAATGGATGAAGCTTGCCAAAGAGAATATCTATTTTAATCTTTTTGCAGGTACGATCAGGATTATTTTTTTTGTTTTATATATCTGGTTGATCGGGATGATGAAAGATGTGAAAAGGATTTTCCAATATCACGGTGCGGAACATAAATCTGTTTATGCTTATGAAAATAACAGTAATTTAAAATCCAATGATGTGCAGAAATTTTCTACTTTACATCCGCGTTGTGGTACAAGTTTTATATTTTTCGTGCTGCTTATCGCTATTTTGATCTTTTCCATCGTCGATACTGTCGTTGCTAAATATTTCGGTGTTCCGTCTGTTCTGGTTAGGCTTGGTTATCATTTTTTGATGATGCCTTTCATTTCGGGAATTTCTTATGAAGTGCTGAAACTTTCCGGTAAAAATATCAATCACCCTTTGGTTAAGATCATGACTGCTCCCGGACTTGCTTTGCAGAGAATAACGACTCAACCACCTGATAACGAGCAAATAGAAGTGGCTGTAATTGCTATGAAATGTGCTCTGGAAATGGATATTTCAGAATATCAAAACCTGAAATTTATTGAGGATGAAAAATGATCCCGGAAGCAAAGATCAAGTCATTAAGAGAAGAATATAACAATCTGAAACTTGATATTTACGATACTTCCAAAATGGCTGATAGGAGATATTACAGTAAAATCTCAAAAAGATTTAAGGAACTGGAAGAAATCTTAAATTGTTATGATGAAAAATTAGAACTTGAATTTTCTATTTCTGAAAATGAAAAACTGCTGAATACTGAAAAGGACGAGGAATTAAAGACTTTATTTTTGGAAGAAAATCAGGAATTAATGCTCGAACTGGAAGAAAAGAATGAAAAGTTGAAAGAACTCCTTTCTCCAAAAGATCCGAATGATGAGAAAGATGTGATTGTCGAAATCAGAGCAGGAACAGGCGGGGAAGAGGCTGCTTTGTTCGTTGCTGATCTTTATCGAATGTATTCTTATTTTGCTGAAAAAAAAAAATGGAAGCAATCTGTAATTTCTTCCAATCCAACCGGAGTAGGAGGATTTAAAGAGGTTGTTTTTTCTCTTACCGGTGAGAATGTTTATGGAACAATGCGTTTTGAGAGCGGAGTTCATCGCGTTCAAAGAGTTCCTGAAACCGAATCTCAAGGTCGTATCCATACTTCTGCGATCAGTGTTGCTGTCCTTCCCGAAGCCGATGATGTCGATGTCGAGATCAATGAAAAAGAATTGAAGATCGATGTTTATCGCTCTTCCGGTCATGGCGGACAAAGTGTGAATACAACCGATTCTGCTGTCAGAATTACGCATCTTCCAACCGGAATGGTCGTGATCTGCCAGGATGAGAAATCCCAGCTGAAAAATAAAAATAAAGCAATGAAGGTTTTGCGTTCCCGTTTACTCGATCTGGAAATTGCCAAGCAGGAAGCAGAAATTGCTAATTCCAGAAGATCTCAAGTTGGTACAGGAGATAGAAGCGCTAAAATTCGAACCTATAATTTTCCTCAATCCAGAGTAACAGACCACAGAATTAATTTGACTTCTTATAAATTGAATAATATTTTGACAGGTGAATTGGATGAATTTATCGATGCTTTGAGGATTGCTTATAAGAATGAAAAGTTACAAAAATGAAAATCCCAGATAACAAAAAACAAATGACAAATAAATCTCAATGAAACAAAAGAAAAATTCAAAAAACAGAAATAAAAAAGATTGATCTAAATATTAAAATGAAGCTAAAAAAAGGATTAAATTTCTTCGATGTTTTCAGCATTGCCACAGGTGCAATGATAAGTTCCGGAATTTTTATCTTACCCGGACTTGCTTTTGCTCGCACCGGACCAGCAGTATTTATCTCATATTTTCTAGCCGGGATTTTGGCTTTAATCGGGATTTTCAGTATTGTCGAACTTTCTACAGCGATGCCCAAAGCAGGTGGTGATTACTATTTTATCAACAGGAGTTTAGGACCGTTTATCGGTACTATCTCGGGCTTTTTAAGCTGGTTTGCCTTATCACTGAAAAGTGCTTTCGCCATATTCGGTATATCGGAACTAATATTTATCGTCACCGGATTCCCAACCTTTATTTCTTCAATTCTTGTTTGCGTCTTTTTTGTTGTATTGAATTCTGTCGGAGTAAAAGAAGCAGCAAAATTCCAGGTTTCACTTGTTTCCGGTTTATTAATCCTGATGGTCTTATATATAATTTTCGGATTTTCCAAAATAAATACATCTCATTTTTCCCCTTTTGCTCCCAATGGTATTAATCCCATCTTTGTCACAGCAGGTTTTATTTTCATTTCTTTTGGCGGATTATTAAAAGTTGCCAGTGTTTCGGAAGAAGTTAAAAATCCCAAAAAGAATATTCCTTTCGGTATGATCTTTTCAGTAATTGCTGTAACTATTATCTATACTTTAATCCTTATTGTGACAGTTGGAGTTTTACCGACTACGATTTTTTCCGGTTCACTTACACCGATTGCGGATGCAGCCAAGAACATTATCGGAACTCCCGGATTTATCATCATCACGATTGCAGCTTTATTAGCTTTTATCACCACCGCAAATGCCGGAATAATGTCCGCATCTCGCTATCCGTTGGCTTTAAGCAGAGATAATCTTCTGCCGAATGCTATCAGCAAAGTCAACAAAAGATTTAAAACACCTGTTCTCTCGATCCTCATCACCGGATTATTTATTATTCTGGCTTTACTACTACCTTTGGAAATGTTAGTAAAAGCTGCTTCCGTTGTAATTTTAACTGCTTATGTTCTGACTAATCTAGCAGTAATTATCTTAAGAGAAAGCAAATTGAAGAATTACAGACCGAGTTTTAAAGCACCTTTATATCCCTGGATGCAAATTTTTGGAATTCTTATTTTTTCGTTTTTCATTATCGATCTTGGGCTCGAAGCGATCGAGATCAGCCTTGCTTTTCTGTTAATTAGTGTGAGTTTTTACATGTTTTACGGGAGAAAGAAATATGCTGGTGAATATGCGCTTTTGCATTTGCTGAAAAGAATAACCGATAACAGGTTAACAGATCATATTTTGGAAACAGAATTCAGGGATATTTTGTGTGACCGGGATAATATCAAACCTGATAAATTTGATAAACTGGTTAAAAATGCAAAAATATTAGATTTACATGGACCTCTTGGAATCGATCAGCTTTTTGAAATAATTTCGGAAAATGTTTCTCCTGAAATCGAGATAGATAAAGAAGAAATCTTTACTCTTTT
>DRTC01000385.1 GCA_011372345.1 Candidatus Cloacimonadota bacterium | reverse complement strand
GAAATATCTGAAAGCATTAATAATAAAATTCCGGAAGCGATCACAACTCCGCCCTGAAAACCTCCGCCCGGAGTTAGATGTCCGTGAATAAAGATATATGCTCCGAATAAGAATATCAAAGGCAGGAGAAAGGATGCTCCTGTTTTCAAGATCTCGGAAGAATCTCTTTTTTGGATAATTCGGTTTTTCTGCTTTCTTCGGAGCAGGAATCCAATGCCGGCAGTAGCAATAAAGAGAACCGTGACCTCTCCCAGAGTATCGAGACCTCGATAAGTTACGATAATCGAAGTAACGAGATTTGCTCCACCCAGTTCAGCAGGACCATCTTTGACATATTTTTCTGATAGACGGTTCAATTCAGTTGCGGATTTATATTCCGTGATCAGAGGAAGCAACAGATAAATCAGGAAAACAATAACGATAAAAGTGAAAACTCGTTTGATCATTTTTCCGTCCTTTTGTCATTTCTAATGCGATTGATTGCATAAAGGAAGACAACCGTTGTTAGTCCCGAACCGATGGCAGCTTCCGTCATCGCAACATCTGGAGCAGCCAAAATGAGATACAGGATACTGGCAAGCAGACTGATGACTCCGGCACTGATCACAGCAGAAACCAGACTTTTAAAATAGATCGCCATCAAAGCAGCGACTATCATTATTATTCCTAAAAATATTATGAGAAAAAGGGTCATTCGGATTCTCCTTCAAAGAACTTACGGATGGTTGAGGAACGAAACTTCCGTAATGGTCGTGAAAAGTCACTTATTGCGAAGGTCTGCGACCATTCGCAAGGTTTTTTTATTTTTCTTCATCATTCTTCAATCAACAATCATCATTCGATATTCTTTTTTTTCTTCATCATTCATCATTCATCATTCATCATTCCTTGTTCGATATTGGACATTCTTTTTTCTTCAACAATTAAGATTAGATATTCAGTTCCAACTATTGCGAAGGTCGATTTGAAAGACATCCTCTGTGGGAAACCATTCGCAAGGTTTTATTAAATCTTCAATTTTTCTCGTCTTCTGCGAGAGAGTCTTTGATTGTTTTCTTAGTCAGAGGAATTCCCATAAAATGAGCCGCTCGAGCCAGAGCATGAGATGATATCGGATTAGTGAAGATGATGAAAAGGATCAAAATTATGATCTTCGGAATGCAGGTGCATTTAATATGACTGATCGAGAGACCTATTAAAAATAAGATCGTGCCCATAGTTGTTGCTTTTGTTCCTGCCTGCATTCGGTTATAAACATCCGGCATTCTAAATAGACCGAGAGCTGCGAGCAGTAGGAAAAAAGCACCGATAAGAGTTATGATCGCTCCGATGATTTCCATTATAAACCTCTCTCCAGATAACGAGCAACAGCTACGACTCCCAGAAAACTGATCAAAGCATAGACCATTGCAACATCGAGATAAATGATCCTGCCGGCAAGCGATCCGATATAAACGATGATCGAGATGGAAATAATGGTCATCACATCGAGAGAAACAACTCTATCTGCAACCGTTGGTCCGATGATCATCCTGATAAATGCTAAAAGCAAGGCAACGATGGTGATGCCAAACGATATATTTAAGATTATTTCAACCAAAGATCACCTCCAGGTATTTTTCAAATTTTGATACGATTACTTGCGTTGACTCTTCAATATTTCTGGCTGAAACATCGATCCAGTGAATATAGAAAGTATCATCGCGGGTTTCAACGGTCAGAGTTCCGGGAGTCAGGGTTATGGAATTTGCTAAAATAATTCGCCCCAACCTGGATTTCAGTTTTGTTCTGATCCTGACAATTCCGGGCTTTATCGGTAATTTAGGATTCAACACTCTGAATGCAACATCAAGATTGGATTTTATCAATTCTTTTAAGAAAACAAGAATATAGACCAAACTGAAAAAAATAGATTTCGGAGAAAATCTGATTTCAGAGAAAAGATGCGATTTTTGCAGAAAGATCAGAGTCACAATAAGAGCTACAACTGAACCGGTAATTAATTCCTGTATCTGAAATCCTGTTAACAGAACCCAGAAAATCATTAAAAATAAAAAGAGCAAAATTCCCTGTTTTAAGG
>DRTC01000384.1 GCA_011372345.1 Candidatus Cloacimonadota bacterium | reverse complement strand
GAAGAAGAACTGCAGCAGAAATTCGGTTTCTTCCTGAATGCCTTAAAATACGGAACTCCTCCCCACGGAGGAATCGCTCCCGGCATCGACAGGATCGTGATGATCATGTCAAATGCAGATTCCATCAGAGATGTGATCGCCTTTCCGAAAACTCTTCAGGCTGCAGACCTGATGAGCGAATCTCCTTCCGAAGTCTCGAAGGAACAGCTGAATGAATTAGGGATTCAAATACAGAAGAAAGAATAGCCACGAAAATGAACAAAAGGACACAGAATAAGATATTTTTTAAGAAAATCAATAACCCACACCTTCAGGTGTGGGAATCTTCTAAAACCGCTAAAATAATAAAGAAATGATCATCGAAAATCATCCCACTTCAGGAGAAGTCTTTTTTCTTTACTTCGTGATTCTTCGTGTCTTGGTGTCTTCGTGGTAAAAAATAAAATAGCAGCAGCGACCTTTGGCTGTAAAGTCAATCAATACGAAACTTCCTGCATTTTGGATGATTTTATCGATGCAGATTTTGAAGTTGTCAAATTCAACAAATCTGCTGATGTTTACATCATCAACACCTGCACAGTTACTAATCGCACAGATTATAAAAGCAGAAATGCAATCCGTAAAGCCCTCAAAGAAAAGGAAAAAAATCCTGAAATAAAGATAATTGTGACAGGTTGTTATTCTCAACGAAATTATGAAGAAATAAAAAAAATAGGTGATATCGATCTGATCGTCGATAATAATAAAAAAGGGGAAATTTTTAAAAACCTTCAAGGTTTTAGAAACCTTGAAGGTTTGCATTTCGAGGAGATTTCCAAAGCAACAGAATTCGAGGAAATCTCCACCAACTCGATGATAGACAGAACCAGAGCATTTATCAAAATCCAGGATGGCTGCGATTATTATTGTTCGTTTTGTGCAGTTCCTTATGCTCGAGGTCATTCGAGAAGTCGGAAAAAAGAAAATGTTCTTTCACAAATTGAGAAACTTGTAAAAAACGGATATAATGAATTCGTTCTCGGTGGGATCAATCTCGGACTTTATGGGAGGGAAAAATCGAAAAAATATTATCTTTCAAATCTGCTTTATGACATTGAAAAGATAGACGGAGTCGAACTCATTCGTCTGAGTTCGATCGAACCACAATTGTTTACAGATGATTTACTTAAGTTCCTGAAAAGCAGTAAAAAAATCTGTCCTCATCTTCATATTCCTCTGCAAGTCGGATGTGATGAACTTCTAACAAAAATGAACCGGAAATATTCAACTGCAGAATTTTCCAATTTGATTAGAAAATTACATCAAACAATTCCGGATTTAGCGATTGGACTTGATGTAATTACCGGACTTCCCGGAGAAACGGATGAACTTTTTTCTAAAACCGAGAAATTCCTTTCTGAACTCGATTTTACATATCTTCATGTTTTTTCATATTCCAATAGACCGGGAACAAAAGCTGCTGAAATGAAAGATCAAATAAATGGGAAAAAAATCAAAGAGCGAAGTAACCGATTGATCCGGTTATCCGAAAATAAGACAGGAAAATATATCGATAAAATTTTGGATAAAAATATGAAACTTTCGGGAATTATCGAGAGTCAAGTTAATGGTTTCTGGACAGCACTTTCCGATTATTATATCAGGATCTATTTTAAGAATAAGGAAGATTTGAGAAAAAAATATTTGAAGTTCAAACCTGTAAAAAAGATATTTGATGGTATCAAGGTAAATCTTGCGAATGGTTTTTGAACTTCCTGCTTTTCTTGACCTTCGCAATGGTTGTATCAAAGTAAAACTTTTTCAAAAATTGCATTCCCAAATAAAATTTAGGAATGAGGACAAACACGAAGAAGGTGCTAATAAAACTTTCCGAATCTTATTCTTTGAGAATTTCTTTGGGAGAAGCTTCGGAAAGAGGTGTGTGTTTCTTCTTGCGTTTCTTAAAATTCCCTCTCTTTTCAAGAGAGGGATCAAGGGTGAGTTAAATTGATTAAAATAAAAAACCTGACAGTAAAATTCATTCCGAAGTCTTCTACCATTTATTCTAGTGTTAGCGGATTCGGAAGGTTTACGATTAATGGAATTTTATTTTGCGGGATAAACTTTCCGAATCTTATTCTTTGAGAATTTCTTTGGGAGAAGCTTCGGAAAGAGGTGTGTGTTTCTTCTTGCGTTTCTTAAAATTCCCTCTCTTTT
>DRTC01000383.1 GCA_011372345.1 Candidatus Cloacimonadota bacterium | reverse complement strand
TTGAGTTTGAGACAGCATTTGTGGATAGAGTTTTTATTTGATTTAGATTCAACTTTTTAACTCTTTCTAACAATTTAGGCAAATTGTTTTACACCATAACTCAACTTGCCAAGCTTTCCGCTATCCGTCAAAAGCCGGATAGTTTTATTAAGATGAAACTTGATCCGTAAAACAAGATGCCGATCTTGTCCATTTTAATCAAAATCTTATCTCCTTATTTTGTAGGAAATTAAAATGGGATTTCATAGGAGTGTGTGAAATAAATCCGTGTTAATCTGTGAAAATTCGTGAGCAAATTTACTTTTTCTTAAAACTTTTATACAACTTTTCCAATCCGTAAGCAAGCGGATTTCCAACCAGTTTGGCGTGATCTTTCCAACTTTCTTTTTTGAGCGGATGAATACTCTCACTTTTATCGATCGTCTTTCCCAAAACATAACCGATCGGATTAACAGCTACTAACGCAAAATTTACAGAACGATCAATCGCCATTTTCCCGATGATCTTGTAGATTTTATCGATCAAATCTGAAGTGATATTTTTGGCAGAATTAATAACAAATTTCGGTGATGGATAGATCGCTTTTTCAGATTCGATATATGTCAGTTTACAGTAATTTTCTGTAATGTAGGAAATCCTTGTCAGTAAAGCCGCATTTACCAAACCGTCAGCAAGAGACGCTAAAATCTTATCGATAAAAGGAATACTTTTCAGACTTTCGGTCGCAAATTTGGAGAAGACTTCTTCTGTGGCATACTCAACACCTTCCGAACCTCCGATCGCCATTGAATAATAGACTTTCTTACCGATTGTAAATAAATCACGGTTGGAAACTCTTCCATTATAAAGCAGGAATATTTCTTTGATATGATTGATGCTTGCCGACAGGATCAGGATTGCATCCAGAAAGCCATTTTGGGCAATTGCCGTGCTATAAAAAAGGTTTGATACATTTTTTTTTCGTAAATTATTGCATTCCTTTTCCAGCACCTTGATGATCTTATCATAACTGTCTTTGCTATTGGAAATTTCTGCAAAGTTAAAATTAAACCTTTTCAAGTAATCATTATCCCGAAAATTCTCGATCCTTTCTGAAATCAGTTGATCTTCCTTACTTTTATCAGTTGTAGGAGCATAACTTTTCGGAATTCTGATTATTTTCATAACCGGAATTATCACAAAATAGATAAACACGCCTGAAATAACAATTAAAGTTCCGTATCCGGCATAAGGATGGATCGATTTCATAGTTGCGTAAAGTTCCAGAAATTCCCTGATAATAATGTATAAAAGGAAAATAGAGATAAAAAACAAAATCTTTTTTACAAATTTCATATTTACTTCCTTTTCCTTTCCGAAGTTTCCTATAAAGGATTTCTTTCAACTGAAATTCGGAAAGTTATCATTCATAATGCATACTCAATAAATATTTGAACATCCTGAAAGTGTTCATTCTGTCAATAAAAACATCCCGAAAAACATCGGATTGTCCGTTAGGTCATCCGATTGTTTTGTCATTGTATTCCTGCTACTCATTTTTTCCGATTTAAATCAAACATTCCAAAGATTCAACAAGTTGAAACATTCGGAGGTTTTCACAAAATTAGCACTCTTTTAGTCTGTTTGCTAAAAAATAGTTTGACATCAAACCATCACTAATTAAATTGTCATTGTTAGCAGTTCAAAATCTATACTGCTAACCGGAAAGAGGAGTTATGAAAAAGAACGAAATCAGGCAGAAAAAAGTTTTATCCCACCTTGTGGATGAATATATTGAAACCGTTGAACCGGTTTCTTCTAACCTGATCTGTCAAAAATATATCAAAAATTCCAGTCCTGCAACGATCAGGATCGACCTGAATAAACTGGAAAAATGCAATTTGATCTATCAGCCGCACACCTCTTCCGGCAGGATTCCAACCATTCAGGGATATCGGGAATATTTAAAGCAACTCGATGATAAAATCAAGGTTTTATCATATGAGAATATAGATATTTTGAGAAATATTCTAATCAAATATTACAAAGATACGCCGCTTGCTCTACATTATGTGATGCAAGTTCTGGCGAAAGAAACCGATCAATTAAGTTTTGTGGCAGAACCGGAAGTATCTTACGGATATCTGGAAAAACTCGATGTTTTCAAGATTTCCCAAAATAAACTTTTATTTGTTGTCAGTTTGGATTCCGGACTTGATAAAACCGTGATCTTGAAATCGGAGCAGGAATTTTCCGATCAGCAATTGAAAACGATCGTGCGTTATATGAACGATGAACTTGTCGGCTTGAAGATGTTCGACATCCAGCATAAATATCTGGAAGAAATGAGCGAAAAAGTTACTGACGAGAATAAAATCCTGAAATTATTCATGGAAGAGTTGCAGAATGCTCTCACTGAAATCAGCAGTTATTTCATCCATTTTGACGGCAGCATCAGTTTTTTGGAACAGCCGGAATTTGACCAGAAAAGTTCTATCCTGAATTTTCTCGGCTTCATTCAAAGGCAGGATTATCTGGTGAATCTGATGCAGAAATTTGATGATCAAAAAGATTACAATGTTATTCTCGGCGAAGATATCGGACAGCAGGAACTGGCAGATTATTCACTGATATTCGCAAAATATGAGATCTTCGGTGTGCCAGGATATTTGGGAATTGTTGGTCCAATCAGGATGAATTATCAGAAAAATATTCCAATCATTCGGGATATTGCGAAGGTAATTACAAATACAACCAAAAAAGGAATGATGGTAGCGCAAAATGACAGATAAAGAAGAAAAGATTGAAAAAGAGAAAGTTTCGGAGGAAGTGAAATCCGCAAAAAAAGAGAAAAAGAAAAAACTTTCTCAAAAAGAAAAAATTGAACTTCTCGAGCAGGAAGTCGAGGAATTAAAAGACCAGAAACTGCGCATTGCAGCGGAATTCGAGAATTTCAGGAAAAGAAATATTTCCGAAAAATCTGATTGGATCAAAAATGCCAATCAGCGCATCGTGCTGGAACTTTGCGATGTGTTAGATAATTTTGAACGAGCTCTGCATCCGGAAATCGAAAAGAACCTGGAATCTTACACAAAAGGGATCGAATTGATCTTCCAGCAATTGGAAAATGTCCTTAAAAAAGAAGGTGTGGAAAAAATCGAAGCAATGGAAGAAGAATTTGACCCTAATTTCCATGAAGCACTTGCTCACATTCCATCTGAACTCGAGGAAAATAAAATTGCGGCTGTTATCCAAAACGGCTATAAAATGAATAATAAAGTGATCCGTCCGGTACGGGTTGCAGTTTCCAACGGTGAAAAACCGGAAGAAAAAAGCAACAAACAAAACGAACAAGACGAACAGAAAAAGTAACTCAAACAATTCTGTTTGAGGTTGTAACTCGTTTTTGCTAAACGAGTAAGATGAAAAAAATGATCGTTTAGTTAGTTTTGTTCGAGGCTGAATAAATAAAATAAAAAAAAATAAATCGGAGGTTATAATGGGAAAAATAATCGGAATCGATCTGGGAACCACTAATTCTTGCGTGAGCGTGATGGAAGGTGGAAAACCGGTCGTAATTCAAAGTGCGGAAGGAAGCAGAACAACTCCTTCTGTTGTGGCTTTCACAAAAGATAAAGAACGACTTGTCGGGCAACTTGCCAAGCGTCAAGCTGTTACAAATCCAAAAAACACTGTTTCTTCCATCAAAAGATTTATGGGAAGACAGTTGAACGAAGTTGGTTTGGAAATCAAGAATGTTAATTACCAGGTAAAAGGTGGAAAATTCGGAGAAGCAACAGTTCATGTTGATGTTGAGAACAAAGATTTTACACCGCAGGAAATTTCAGCGATGATTCTGACCAAAATGAAGGAAACTGCAGAAGCACATCTGGGAACTCAGATCAAGGAAGCAGTTGTGACTGTTCCAGCCTATTTCAATGATGCGCAAAGACAGGCAACCAAAGATGCGGGAAAAATTGCTGGTCTTGATGTGAAAAGGATCATCAATGAGCCAACAGCAGCTGCTCTGGCTTATGGTTTGGAAAGTAAAAAAGAGGAAGATGTTGCAGTTTACGATCTCGGTGGTGGAACTTTTGATATTTCTAT
>DRTC01000382.1 GCA_011372345.1 Candidatus Cloacimonadota bacterium | reverse complement strand
TTTATAAACTATCGGGAGAAAACACCCGGATAATAAAAAAAATGATTTTATTAAAATAAAAATTAATGCTGTTGATTTACTCGGAGAGAGACAATTATTGGATAAAGAAATAACTGTTTAAATCCGCGAAAATCCGTAGCTACAAAAACGGAGGATTTATGAAAAAAACAAAAGTATTTACAGGAATTTTATTATTACTTCTAACATCATACCTTTTTTCTTCAGAAATGTATGTTGTGGGAGAAGTATTCACTGAAACCTGGTGAGGTTATTGTCCGGATGCCCGGGCTGGGCTGTTTCAATTATACAATAATAACGAACGCGTTGTTCCTTTGATCTGGCAGGGAAATGGTAATGACGAAAGTCCTAATTACACTTCCAGAAAAAATTTTTATGGAGTCGGAGGAATTCCTCATGCTCAATTTGGCGGAATTCATGATGTTGTCGGTGGTGGTACTAATATGCTGCCGTTTTATCAATCTAAATATAATATGTTGATCGATCTGGAAAGTCCAGTAGCAATTGATCTTGCATTTTTTATAAATACACAGGGTGAATATATAATTCAGGCAAATGTAGAAGTTACCGGTGATATATCGACAACCAACAATAGAATTCTTTTGATCTTAACCCGTTATATCAGTGACAGTTATTGTGCTTCTGTTGCTACTTATGATGAACAGGCTTTCAATCTAACCTCGATTGGAGAAACAGCTGTTTATGAAACAACTGTGAATTTACAACCGAACTGGAATACTGACGATCTGAAAGCAGTTGCTATTGTTCAAACATGGAATAATGACCCTGCTCCGAACAAACATACGATCCAGCAGGCAGCGATTACCGGTTTCAGCTTTCTTAATCCTGTCTCACCATCAGAGATCGATTTTGGTGATGTTGCTATCGGATCATCAGGAACAGAACAGTTAACGATCACTAATTATTGGGAAAACGAACTTTCAGGATCGATCTTTTCCATACCGAATTTTGAAACTACTGATAATTTTTCAGTTCCTGCTTTTGGAAGTATCGATTTAGATGTCGTTTTCACTCCCATAACAGAGATGGATTATCAAGGTGATATTATCATCACGACCAGTAATGAAAATTTCCCGGTTGTTTATGTAACTGTAATAGGTTCAGGTTATGAAGATTCCGGAATCGATGATGAATATCAAAGCAATACTTCACAACTTATTGGAAATTTTCCGAATCCGTTTCAATCTTCGACAACGATTTCTTATCAACTATCATCAAATATAACAGAAAATCCTGTCATCGAGATATTTAATATCAAAGGACAACTTGTGAAAAAATTTTCAAATTTACCTTTACAAAACAATAAAGGTTCTCTCGTTTGGAATGGTGAAGATTTTAAAGGAAGTGCTGTTTCCAGCGGAATCTATTTCTTACGCTTTAAGGGAGAAAAGAAATCATCTCTAAAAAAGATGATTTTGACGAATTGATCGATTTTCCCACAGAAGTGAGGATTTACAGAATTAGATGGAAATTTATCATTTAGGAAAATATCTGGAATGTTATTTGTGAAAAATTCTTGCTGGAACAGCATTATTTATGTTTTGTTATTTCCAAAAAGTTTTTAAAGGAGATTAGATGAAAAACATCATTTTATCCGTACTGCTGGTTTTAATTCCAGCCCTGATCTGTGCAGAAACATTTCTCACAGAAGAATTTGATACAGGAATTTTTCCACCCGAAGGTTGGAGCATTGATGATCATAGTTCAAATTGGAACGCAAATAATACCAATAATGCCGGGGGAGAAATTCCGGAGGTAAGATTTTCCTGGTCACCACAATTTAACAATACTTCCAGATTGATTTCCAATACAGTGGATTTAACTGGAGTGGATAATATCTCTTTAGAGTTTAAACATAATGTCGATCATTATCATCTTGGATATACTCTGGGAGTTGCAACCAGGATTGGAGCAGGAGAATGGAATTCCATCTGGGAAATTAATCCGGTCGCTTCTGTTCCTGCAGAAACTGTTATTCTTATTCTTGAAGATTATGAATATTCCGATTTCCAGATATGCTGGTATTTTTTTGGTGATTCTTACAATATAAACTATTGGTATATCGATGATATCTATCTTTACAGCAATCTTGAGCACGATGTTGCAGTAACCGAAATCATTCTTGATCCTCAATATGAACCGGGAACGGAGATCATTCCCAGAGCATATATTGAAAACAATGGATTAAATACGGAAACTTTTGATGTAACCTGCGATATCTTAGCAAATGAAAATTTACTTTATTCTAATACACATTCTCCTATTACAATTGAACCAAACCAGGAACAATTAATTTCTTTTGATCCCTATATATTAGAAAATGAAAATGAACTGTATAAAGTCGAGATCTATACAAATTTAACAACTGACATGGATAACTCAAACGATCTGCTTAGCAAATACATCAATACTTATACTAATGAAAGAAATATGGTTATCATGGAAACCGCAACCGGAACCTGGAGCGGATATTGTCCGGGAGCAGCAATGGGAGCTGATGATCTGGTAAATAACGGTCATGATGTTGCCGTTGTTCAGTATCATTCCGGTGATGATTATGAAAACCCTGCAAGCAGTTCCAGGATCAATTATTATTCAATTGCATCATACCCGACAGCAATTTTCGACGGTATTGAAAGGAATACTGAAGGAAGTCACAATCAGAGTTTATACAGCAGCTATCTGCCGATTTATAACCAGCGGAAAGCGATCAATACTGCTTTCCAGATAGAAATACTCAGCGATAGCACATATTATCCTTACTTTAATATTGATGTTCTTTTACAGAAAACAGCTCCGATTTCTTATGAAAATCTTGTTCTGCATGTAGTGTTAACTCAATCCAACATCATGACAGATTGGCAGGGACAGGATCATTTGAATTTTGTTGAATATCAAATGCTTCCGGATGAAAATGGATCATTTATAAATTTTTCTGATACTGATTCACTGAGTGTTCCCTTTAATTTTTATTTTTTTGAGACTACAGAGGATTTTGAATTGGTCGCTTTTATCCAGGATGCTGAGACTAAGGAAATTCTGCAGGGAACAAAAGTTCCTGTAACTGATTTAGAGACTTCGATCAATGAGATAACAACTTCAAATATCAAAACCAGACTTTTAGGAAATTATCCCAATCCATTTATTATCGGTGGTTTTGAGCAGATTGGAACTTCAATCTCATACCAGCTTGATGATAAATGTAATGAAAACTCATCTATCAAGATCTTTAACATTAAAGGACAATTAGTAAAAGAATTTAAGGAGCTTCCCTTAAATAATAATACAGGTTCTGTTTGTTGGAATGGAAAAGATAAAAACAACCGACCTGTCTCTACCGGGATCTATCTTTACAGATTAAATAATAAAGATTTTTCGATGACTAAAAAAATGTTAATAATAAAAAATTAAAATGGAGGAAAAAATGAAAAAGGTAAGTTTAATTTTAGGATTACTTCTTTTGACAACATTTATTTTTGCCACTCAAATGAATGTCGTGGGAGAAGTATTTAGTTCTGCTAGTTGAGGAAGTTGTCCGACAGCAAGGGACTTGCTGTCTCAACTTTACGATGCTCATGAAGATTTGATCCCATTAGTTTGGGATACTGGAGATTCTTGGGGAAATAGTCGATATTGGTGGTATCCGGGAAACGGATATGTTCCCTGGGTCATTGTCGGTGGAAATATTGAGCCGACATGGAATAATTATACTTCTTACAACAATGCATATAACCAAACTTATTCGGTCAGTAGTCCACTTGATATGAATTTGGAAATGTCAATGACAAGAGATGACTTGCTCCTTACTGCAAATATTGAGGTAACAGAGGATATCACATCAAGCAATAATAAAATATTTTTTGCAATTTCAAGATTTGTAGAAAATGCTCAAGCTGATTATGTAAATAAAGTGGTTGCTTATTCAGGAGAAACAGACTTTACTTTAACTGATGTTGGTCAAACACTGGAAGCAGAATATTCTTTTAATCTTGATCCGGATTGGGATTTAGCTGATATTAATGCGATTGCCATCATTCAATCATGGACAGGAACCAAAGATATTCTGCAAGCAGCTTCAACTTCTTTTACCGGATTGTTGCCGATGTTCAGTTCGAATGTAACTGAAGGTCCAGCGAACTTATTTGTTCAATTTTCTAACAACTCTTTCCCTCAAACCGGAATCGATCTTTTTGAATGGGATCTTGATGGAGATGGAGAAATAGACAGTAATGATGAAAATCCTTTTTATATTTACGACACGCCCGGAACTTATGATGTTACTTTGAGGATCACAGTTGATGGGGAATCTGCTGAATCTACTCTGGAAGATTATATTACAGTTACAGATGGCTCTGATATTTCCGGAAATCTTTCAGGTTCCTGGTCAGCGGAAAATAGTCCATATATAATTAATGGAAATGCAGAAATTGCTGCGGGAGATTTTTTAACTATCGAATCCGGCACAGAGATTATTGTTAATAACAGCAGTATTACGGTTTACGGACTTCTTGCTGCAGATGCACAGGATGCGGAACCAATAGTTTTCAGTTCTGATAATAGCTGGTTCGGTTTCTTCTTCAACAATACTGAAGAAGATAATGTTCTAAACAATTGTTTGATATCGGGATCTTCCGCAAGTGCGATCGCTATCGATGATGCGAAAGCGGATATCATCAATTGCAGGATTTTTAATAATACCGGAACTAATTCAGGTGCGGCTATTGATGTCAGCAATACAGATGATGTATTGATCCATAATAATGTGATCTCAAATAATTCAAATGTTGGAACAGCAGGAGTTATCAGATTTACAAATTCGATTCCTACAGTAACGAATAATATTATTGTAAATAATTCCGGAACAACCGGTGGAGTTATCTGCATAAAAAGCGGATCAGATGTAACTTTCCTGAACAATACGATCGCGAATAATTACTGCGAATCCGGGATGATCTTTGCTTTTAATTCAACTCCTGTTTTTAAAAATTCTATCATCATCAATATAGGAGAGATGTTTACTCTTATCAATAGTGAACCTGTTGTTGTATATTCATGTATAACCGGAGGTTTTGGTGGTTTAGGGAATATCGATGTTGATCCGTTATTTAGAAATCCGACCGACGGAGATGGTCCTGATTATGACGGACTTTCTGCGTTATGGCATTTACAGTCAGGTTCTCCCTGTATCGATGCTGGTCATCCTTCCTCATCTTATAATGATGTAGAAGATCCTGAAAATCCTGGTTATGCTCTATATCCGGCAATGGGAACATTATTAAATGATATGGGAGCATTCGGCGGACAAGGTTTTGCTGATTTTGTTGGGATCGAGGATGATGATCAAATTAATGAATTGATTATCCAAAACAGGATAAATGTTTATCCGAATCCTTTTAATGCATCTTCCCAAATCTCATTGCAGCTAAATTCGGATGACAAGAAACTTCCTGTTACACTTGGTGTGTACAATGTTAAAGGACAGTTAGTTAAGACAATTTTGGATAACAGCATCATCAATGAACAAATCTTGAATTGGAATGGAAATGACAATACCGGAAATAGAGCAGCCAGCGGAATTTATTTCCTGAAATTGGAAACAAATTCTACAACTAACTTGAAGAAGGTCATGCTGATTAAATAAATAACTTCCGAATGTTTCGATTTATCGAGACTTCGGAATGCTAGACTGAACATATCAATCATAAAAGCCGGAGTAATAATATATCATGCATTTTAGCTTCGGCTTTTTCTTATTGGTTTAAGAAAAAAATAAAATTGTCCTTGCCAACTTTATATCATTTCATTCTTTTGGATTGAGGTTAATATAATGAAAAGAAAAACAGTTTATTTATTTATTTTACTAACAATTATAAACATATCTTTATCTTCTTGGGTAAGTCTGATCGAAACAGAAGTAAATGATCATTCTATGGGAATAGAGCAAACTATTGATGGG
The DNA here is from genome assembly GCA_011372345.1 of Candidatus Cloacimonadota bacterium. Lineage (NCBI taxonomy): Bacteria > Pseudomonadati > Candidatus Cloacimonadota > Candidatus Cloacimonadota bacterium. The sequence goes on along the minus strand of DRTC01000382.1, from coordinate 10,144 downwards.
AACTATATCGTATTTGGAAAGATTTATGAAAGTATGAATGAGCATCCTGAAAATGTCTTTTTTTTAATGAAAGTTGACATTGAAGGGAATATGCTATGGCAGGAGTTTTTAGGAGGAGAATTTGCATGCAATGGAGGAGATATAAAAGTTGCACCTGATGGTGGTTTTATAATTGGTGCTTCCAGAACAGCATATATGTATTCTCATATATACATAGCAAAAACAAATCCTGATGGAGAGTTAGAATGGGAAAACACATTTGGACAAGAAGGACATTCGACAGGTATATCTGTAGCTTGTACAAATGACAGTGGTTATATAGTTACAGGATACACTTCGTTAGATCAAAGAGATAGGAACTTTTATACTATCAAAGTTGATGAAAATGGAGAAGAGGAGTGGTTTAATATATATGATACAACAACATCTGATTACGGGAAAAGTATCTCAACTACAAATAATGGAGAATTTATCATCTGCGGAGAAATTAATGGTGATATTGGATTAGTAAAGATAAATAGTATCGGAGAAGAAGTATGGCGAAACAACTATGGTGGTACGGATTTAGATAGAGGTTATGATGCCGTTCAAACAGGAGATGGCGGATTTATTGCTATTGGTAAAACTCATTCTTTTCCAACAGTACCTGGCCTATATGATGCTTATTTAGTAAAAACAGATTCCGAAGGTAATGAAGAATGGTACAGAACATATAATGGAGATGAAGCAGCAGAAGGAAAAAATATTTTTCAAACAATTGAAGGAGGATATATTTTTGCTGGTAACTCAGGAGTTTATACTTCATATATTGTTAAAACAGATGAAGACGGTTTTGAAGAATGGGAAACATATTATACATATGGAGATTATCCACAACCAACAATCGATATGTGTGAAGCTGTGGATGAAGGTTATGTCATCTGCAGTTCATATTATGGAAATGTTTTATTAATTAAACTTGATAATAATGGGAATGTCTCTATTGAAGAGAATATTATTGAAAATAATAAAAAAGAATTATATTGCTTTCCAAATCCTTTCAAATATAATACAAATATTTCATTTTCACAAAATATCGAATATATCTGTAATGAAGAATTAATTATATATAATATTAAAGGCCAGAAAGTAAAAAAGTTTTTAAACATAAAAAACAAATCTTCAGTAATATGGAATGCTAAAGATGATGAAGGAAAAGATGTTTCACCGGGCACATATTTATTCCAATTAACTACAAAAAACAGTAATAGTGAAGTAAAAAAAATGATATTATTAAAGTAAAAAGGAGGATCGTATGAGATATTATGTAAAGTTATTGCTCTTGTTAGCGGTTGTTTTAAGTAATGGGGTTATTGCAGGTGAATGGATAGGATTTCAAGGTGGTCTTCAGTGACAACCGGAACTAACAGTGTTAAACTCTGACGATTATAAAACAACAATAAGTTGTGAAATACCTGGATTTTTAAAAGAAGAGATAGAAGCAGAAGGGATTGTTTGGGATAAGTTAAAATTTGTAAATCATCATGCATTAGGCAAATCGGGAGATCCATTAGTACCAAGAATCTGGGAAAAAATAGCAATCCCGGCAGATACTGATGTACAAATAAATATATTATCATCAGAATATATTATTCTCACTGATTATAACCTTTATCCTTATCAGTCTATATTTGGAGATCAAACTCCTATTTTTCAGCAAGATATGGATATTTACAATACTAATCAATATTATCCGGAAAATATAATTATCAAATCGGATCCTATGATAATGAGAGATTATAGGGTCGTTGAAATAGAGTTTTCTCCAATTCAATACAATCCTGTTACCCATGAACTTAGAGCATATTATCAAATAGAATTTGAACTATTATATAATGGATATTGCGGAATTAACATATTAACTGATACAAGAGATAGTATTCCGGAAAGAATGACATATCTTTATAAAAAAAGTATCCTAAATTATGATTTTGTAAGTAAAGAAATAAGAACTGATACTCAGAAAAGAATAATATTTATTGGATGGGAAGGATATACTGATTGTTTATCTGAATTAAAAAGATGGAAAAAGAAAAAGGGATATGATATTGTATGTTACGATCACAACGGAGCAGATCCTGAAAGTATAAAGGATTATATATCATCTTGGTTCAGTATATGGTGGGATACCTATGTAATATTAGTAGGAGATCCTTGGGATCCCAACAATTCTCGAAGAATTCATTATGGTGTTGTAAATTCACTTCTTTTTCCAGGTACAAATTTTCCATCTGACCATTATTATTCAACAGTTCACGGGACTGATTTCTTACCGGACATAGGAGTAGGAAGAATATCACCCAGAAAAACTTATTATGATGATGTATATGCACATGATTATGTAAAAGATTATAGTAGTTACGAGGAGTCTTTAACAAATTATGCTCAAAAAGTAGTTGATTATGAAACAAACCCATATCAGGAAGAAGATTGGTTCCACAATCTTACATTTGCAGCAGGTCAGTATCAATATCCAGGTGATCAGTATTTTGAACAAGCTAAAGAAGACTGCTCTGAAATAGTATATTCTACATTTACAATAAATAGTCAATACGGAAATGATGAAGAAGTAAACAACGAAACATTAATAAATGCAATTAATGAAGGATGCATAATCTGGAATTTTGCAGCACACGGACAAACAAGCAATTGGACAGGATGGGCAAGTCAAGGGTTATTCGGTTTAGAGCATGCAGACCAATTAACAAACAACGGATTGCCGGTTGTTTACAGTATTGCCTGCCAGACTGGATATATAGACTATAATGTATCTATAAGTGAATTCCTTCTAAACAAACAGTCATCCGGAGCAATTTCTTTTCTGGGATTTAGTTCCGAACTTCTCATAAGCATGATTCCTGAAATCGATATAAGATTGATGGAAGCAACTTTTGATCCATATAACAATGATGAACAATACATTATAGGAGATATAAAGGATTATATGAATTATAGGTTGGAAGGTGATGATGAAGAAGTACATGATGTAATAAACAAATCAGCTATAGTAGGTGATCCAACACTTGAAATATGGACAAGTGAACCTTGTAATATCGGCATACCTAATATAAATTTTGACGATGATTATATTCAGACAACTTACAACTCAATTGTAACTTTTATAGGAGTTGATGATAGTTTTTACGAAGTTGTTCAGACCACAGGTACAAATAACATTGCACAATGCTCTTATGACATAGAACCTTTAACAGATATAAATGTTACAAAACATAATTATATACCATATCAAAGAACTCAAAACATTTCTGGTTTACATTGGTTTTTAGACGAGAACTGGAATGATGGGATTTATAGAGTTTCTGAAGGTTCCTGGTTAGCCATCTGGTATAGTGAAATTGACATAAGCAATAATTCAGCTTTATTCATTGATGGAGGTGAATTAAATATTTTTGATTCAACAATTAATATTATAAATGGAGAATTGTATATCAAAAATGGAGAATTAACAGTTCAAAATTTAACCATAAACATAAGTGATGCAGGCAAATTAATCATAAGTGATTCAGAAATAGATGTAAATAATCTTAATATTAATGCTTCAAATGACATTAATATTTCAAACAGCAATATTAGTGTAAACGATTACTCTAACATTAATTTACAAAATGACGCTATGATGGAAATATCAAATAGTAATATTGATTTAACGGATTCTGATATTTATTCAGATTTTGAAATAGATGATAGTAGTTCTTTAATCTTTAGTGAATCAGAAATAATTACAAACAATATTGAAATAAAGTGTTGGGGAAATATTACTTTATCAAATAGAAGCTTATTTATGTTAAATAATACTTCAATATTACGTTTATTTTCCGGAGCAACATTATATAGTTCTGAACATGCAATTTGGGACGCAGAGGAAAATGAAATACCAGGAGACAGGATAATTTTCAATGATTCTGATTTTGATGTATTTGCTACTCAAGGTCCTGAAAATAGAGTATTCATTGGTTGTATTGGTGACGAATATTGGGATGGTATTGAGATCAGTAATAATCCAGTAACAAGTTTTATTAGAAATTGTGAAATTTCTAATATTGATCATTTTTTAATAAAAGATACTCAAATTCTTTTCGAAAATGGATGCACTTTTACAAATTCCGGTCAATTAAGAGCTTATAATTCTCGTTTAACTTTTAATAACTCGGAGTATACTAACAATTTAGGACCTATTAGTACATATGGCTGTTTCCATCAAATACTTGAAAGTAATATTTCATATAATGAAGGAGGGGGATTACATATTAACTATTTTAATGAAGAACCTGGATATAATACCATCAATGATAGTTTCATAAATAATAACACTGGAACTGGTCTTTACATTTACGATAGTATAATAAGATGTTTTAATACTGAAATCGAGGGGAATACATTTGGTGTATTCACTACAGGTAACGAAAACAGGGCAGTTTTTGCAGGAAATATAATCTCGAATAATAACGATGCAGAATTGATATCTGTTTACAGTTGTTTTGCTGACTTAACAACATTTATTAACATGGTTGATGTTAATGAGATTTCTGATGATAATTACAATCCTGGCAGTTATGATCAGTATTTACTAATGAGTCTTGGGTGGGACGGTGGAGAGCAACATGATATATGTAATGGAGACACATGTAATAATATTGATGACTCAGATACTGCTCGTTTTTATCCCAGTATCGCTGCTTTTGATTTTACCCCAGGCAGACCACCAGAAAAAACGATATTTGAAGAAGGTATAATCAAAACATTTGAAGAAAATTATGAAACAGCAAAAATTGACATGAAGGAAGTTATAGATAATTATCCTGAAACAGAAACCGCAGCTTTTGCTTTCCAGTGGTTATCTTGTTTAGAAAAACTAAGTGGTCAAAATTACCAGTCGTTGAGAGAATATCTTGAAAATGTTAATTTAAATCTATATCCTAATTTAGAATTACCAAAAGAAAAAGCAATAACATCTTCATATATGAATGAAGAAGATTATGAAACTGCAATATTAAGATATGAAGAATTGATTAATAATCCTCCTTCAGTACTAGATTCACTTTTTGCTTTAATAGATGAAGGATACTGCTACCTGAAGCTACAAGAAACAGGTGATCGTTCATTACCAGAAGAATGTACTTTCAAACCAAAATCCTTCGAGGAACATGCTTTAATATCGAAAAACTTAATATCTGAATTTTTAGAAGAGACTTTTAATGATGAAAATGAATATCAGGATATAAACGATTTTGTTTTATATAGCAATCATCCCAATCCCTTTAATCCTAGAACTACAATTTCTTATGCTATTCCTCAAAAAAGCAAAATTGAGATTTCAATCTACAACATCAAAGGTCAGAAAGTAAAGACCCTGGTAAACGAAGAAAAAGAAAGAGGAATCTGGAAAGAAGTCTGGAATGGATAAGATGATAATAATAAAACCGTATCCTCCGGTGTTTACCTGTATAAATTAAATGTCGATGGCAAGACCAGAGCAGTGAAGAAATGCTTGATGTTGAAATAACCCCTTTGTATTTCCCCTTATGAAGGGGAATTAAATGGATTTTTTGAGATTTAATCTACACACCCCGTGACTAAAGTCGCACCCCTCTCAAGAGGGGATTATGAAAGATTCCGCTCTAAACAGCCGCAAAATCACTCTGCGGCTGTTTTTTATTGATCAGACTATCACAAGACATATTCCGTAATATATATGAGCTATTCTATAGAGATCATGAGCATCTCTATAGTATTCTTGATAAAAATAAACCTTTAACTTAAAAAATATATTGAAAGGTTTTTCAATTTTAAAATATTATCGCTTTGTTCTGAAATGTTGATTTGATTATTTGTCATCTCTGTAACAGAGTTTGAAATTTATAGATCTTTTATAGCAACATAAATGACATTGTAGATTTTATAGCAAAACTATTCAAAGAAATAGCATAATTTCTCAATGTCTCTGCTTAACTCCTCAAAGAGACTGCTCAATTCATCAAGGAAGCTGCAAGACTCCTCAAAGAGACTGCAAGACTCCTCAAAGAGTCTGCTCAATTCATCAAAGAAGCTGCAAGACTTCTCAAAGAGACTGCTCAATTCATCAAAGAAGCTGCAAGACTTCTCAAAGAGACTGCTCAATTCATCAAGTAAGCTGCAAAATAGATTTTAATATTATCAAGACTGTTTTATCCTGTTTTGTTGATGATGGATTAATGCAGTATATATAAATTCACATTTCCAAACAGGAGTTTGGGAACGAGATGAAACCAAAAAAAAAGTCCGGCTTCATTACATTTCGCCGCGACAAGGAGGAAAAATGACGATCAAAGACATCAAAAGGATCTTTGCCATGTCAGATGCCAATATGCTTCAAATTGCGTATTACATCTACGACTGCCTGGTGCATGACCTGGTGGATTTCACTGCTTTTGCTGCCAAGTTCACGCAGTTATTTGCGGATGCTTTCCTGGCAGCGATCCAGACTGCCCAAAACGCTCCCCAGGATAACCAGATCATAGACATCCTGGCACAGAAAACAGAAGCAGTGAACATCGCAGTGGATGACTACCGCACCTTGATCAAAAAAATGTGTTTCTTCCTGGAAGAAGCATTTAAAGACAAGTTGCATATCCTGAACGAATTCGGTTTTAACGACTACCAGGGAGCACGCTCTTCTCAAACAGAAATGCAGAGATTTATGCTGGTTCTGATCAATGCTGCTGCCAAATACACCGCAGAATTGATCGCTGCCGGATTCGATCAAACCATGATCGATAATATCCAGGCTAATTATGACAAACTGCTTGCTGCCGACCGTGACCAGGAATATTATAAAGGCGAGCGTCAGGCTATCACCCAGGACAGGATCATCAAAATGAATAGTGCCTGGGATTATGTGCTGAATGTCTGCAAAGCCGGCAAGATCATTTATATAGATAATCCTGCCAAATATAAGCAGTATTTATTATATGAAAACCAGTCCGGCTCCGGCTCCGATATTCATACCGGCAATGTTCCGCCTGCTCAAACCGCAATTATCCTGACGGAAGGGATCACTCCAACAACCGTATTTGGATTGGAAAATACCGGACCGACTACTTTGAAGTTCTGTCTTGAAGACGATGAGAATCCCTGTTCTTCGGGTGTGTCCGTGGATGCCGGGGATGAAAGGACCATCATTGCCAATGACCTGGGCAGCGGAACCATCCTCAAGGCAACTAACTTGAGCGATACAGAGGAAGGATCGTTTAAGGTAACGGTTTCGTAGTTATTTTGGAGTACATTAATTATTTAATGTAAAGCGACGCAGTCGCTTCCTGATGGAGATTTGCAGGCAATTCTAAAATGGAGATTTGCAGGCAATTCTAAAAGCAAATATAATTGTTTTAAGAAAAAATAGCAGAACAAGTTCTGCTCTACGAGAAGCGGGGAAATTTCCCCGCTTTTTTTTGATAAAATTCTTGCTCAAAAAAGCTGTTTTTTAATCTTTGGCAAAAATATTTTTTAGGAGAAACAATGCCTTATAATTTAAAAAACAGGAATTTCCTGACTTTATTGGATTATACTCCCAAGGAAATCGAGTTTTTATTGGAACTTTCTGCTGATCTGAAAAAAGCAAAATATACCGGAACCGAGCAGCAGCTTCTGAAAGGAAAGAATATCGCTCTTATATTTGAGAAAACATCGACCCGAACCAGGTGCGCTTTTGAAGTTGCTGCTTTTGATCAAGGAGCTCGGATAACTTATCTCGGACCGACCGGAAGCCAGATCGGACATAAAGAGACGATGAAAGATACAGCGAGAGTTCTGGGACGAATGTATGACGGGATCGAATATCGCGGATTTGGACAAAAGGTTGTAGAGGAGCTGGGAAAATATGCCGGAGTTCCGGTTTGGAACGGTCTCACAACCGAATATCATCCAACCCAGGTTCTCGCTGATTTTCTGACAGCCAAAGAACATCTGAAAAAACCTTATCAGGAAATGGTTTTCGTTTATGTAGGTGACGGCAGAAATAATGTCGCAAATTCACTTCTAATTGGCGGTGCAAAACTCGGAATGGATATCAGGATCGTTGCACCTCCTGAACTGCTGCCGGAAGATAAATTGGTAGAGAAATGTGTGGAAATTGCAACTAAATCAAAAGGTAAAACAAATATAACCGACAACATCGATATCGGTGTCAAAGATGCTGATGTGATCTACACGGATGTCTGGGTTTCGATGGGAGAGCCGAAAGAAATCTGGGAAAAAAGGATAAACCTGCTCAAACCTTATCAGGTAAATTCCGAATTGATGGAAAAAACCAGTAATCAAAATACGATATTTATGCATTGTCTCCCTTCCTTCCACAATACAGACACCAAGGTTGGCAAAGATATTTTCGATAAATTCGGGATTACTGAAATGGAAGTTACGGATGAAGTCTTTGAAAGTGAAGCTTCTGTTGTCTTTGATGAAGCGGAGAATCGGATGCATACGATCAAAGCTGTGATGGTTGCGACACTATAACTCATCCCCTAACCCCTTCTCTTGAGAAGAGAAGGGGAATTTTTAAAGGAATAATACATTTAGATTCATTGTTTCTGATGTGATGATCAAAGTAAAGATAATACGATTATATTCCCAAATAAAATTTGGGAATGAGAAAGTCCCTCTCTTTTTAAGAGAGGGATTTAGGGTGAGTTAATAATTGAAAAAAACCTTATTATTACTTTTTTTCTTATCAAATATTTTATTATTCTCGCAAACCTTTAAAGTAAATAAACTCAATTCCAGTGCAATTTTATCTTCAATGGTGATTTTGGATTTGAGCAACAATTACTTTGATGAAAAGATGCTTCCGGATTTGAATGAAAATGACATCAACACTCTTTCCAAAGACGATGTTCCCTTTTTTGACAGGATCGCTTTCCAACCTTATTCAGTAAAGCTAAAAGACTGGAGTGACTACACGATCTACCTGACAATCGGTTCGACTCTTTTCCTGACTTATGACAAAGAATACTGGAAAGACAACCTGGTTGTACTCGGTGAAATCCTCATAACGCAATCAGCAATCGGAAAATGGACAAAAACTTTAACTCATCGTAAAAGACCATTTGTCTATGATGAAAATATTTCTTTGGAGAAGAAGATCGCTAATAATAGTCAGCATTCTTTTTATTCTCTGCATAGTTCGACCGCTTTTGCTGCTGCTACTTTTGGTTATTTTTATTATCTCGATAATCAAGGAAAAAATTATTTTATTGCTTCCTTATTGTTTGGATCAGCAACTGCAACAGCATGTTTACGGGTTGCATCTGCTAATCATTTCCCGAGTGATGTAGTAGTTGGAGCGATTATGGGAAGCGGGATCAGTTATTTGATATGTAAATTCCACCATTCCGAGAAGATACAATGGAAATTTGGATTAAATGATATCAGGGTTTCATATCTGTTTTAGTTTTATGGTGAAGCTATTTGATCTAATCGCATTTTGCTGAGGTTATCTTCTTAAATTTCTTGATCAGAACTTTAGCAAAGAACTTAGAAACAAACCATTCACTTTAGTGAATGGCAGAGAAAATGAGAACAACCCCGTTCTGAATTCATTCAGCACATTTTCCGACTGAAGCCGGAAATTCGTGTCGAGTTTCTGTCTTTTCCAACGAATAAATTCGTTGGTTATTGTTTAATCTTTTATTATCACAAAAAAGTGTGCTTTCATTAATCGTCAATTCAGGTATTCTTCAATTCCTTAATTCCGTTCTCTTGCATATCTCGGCAGATCTTTTCAACTTCTCTGAAATTCACTTTCCCGCTTCCCATCATAGGAATGTTCTCGATAAAATAAATATCTTTGGGAACTGCTATCGAGTGTAATTCTTTTGCCATTTGTTTAAGAATTTTTTTGCGATCGATTTCGCTGGTAGCAATCGCTGCCACAATATCTGCTCCTTTAGTAGGATTAGGAACATCGACCACACAGCAAACAGAATCTTCGGGAAGCAGATTTTCCAGAACACTTTCTACTCGAACCAGTGAGACCATTTCTCCGCCAACTTTTACAAATCTTTTCAACCTGCCTCGATGCCAGAGAAAACCATCTTCGTCGAGAACTCCC
>DRTC01000381.1 GCA_011372345.1 Candidatus Cloacimonadota bacterium | reverse complement strand
CGGTGGAATCATTCAATAAAACCGCTTTCTGAAAATAGGAAAATGCTTTTTCCAATTTGCCGGAAATAAGTAATTCTCTTCCTTTCTTTTGGAAATATTTTTCTTTGAGGGAGATTATGAAGTAGTTCATTAAGTTTTATCTTCTTATCGTTCCCAATCCCCGATTGGGAACAATGCTCCATTATTTACTTTATCGTTCCCAATCCAATGATCCCAACACATCATTCCCAATCCCCTGATTGGGAATGCACTTTTTTCAGAAATCCGGTTTCGAGTTCTTAACATTTTTATCTTTCTAATTTTATTTTGTAACGATTTTGAAATTAATCTCATCGTAAAAAAAAACAGGGGTTTTGAGAAATATTATATTCCCAATCTGGGATTGGGAACAATGATGTCAAAACTCAATTTGATCAACTTCAAAAATATTACTCAATCCATGTATATTCCGGGCACTTGAATATAACCAATCCTGTTCTTCTTCTACTAATCCTCTTTTTACAGGATTTTGATGAATATAATTTGCTTTTTGATTCAAAATCTTCAAATTAAAAATCATTTCAGGATGACTTCCTTCCTGCCAGAATTGATAAGTTGATTCTTTCTTATATTTCTTCTTAAAATATTTTAACAAATACAATATCCATTGTCTGGAATCGGTTTCTAAAAGTTTCAAAATCTCTTTAGCCGTATATTTTTTAAGACTTTGAATTATTCGAGCGATGTTGTCATGATGAGAACCGACCAAGTGAATATGATTATCCATAATGACATAATAGAAAATTTTCAAATTTTCATTATCTCGATAAAATTTAAAGTTTTCGATGATGATATCCATATATCCGGAACTTGTAAAAACAGGAATATTCGCAACAACTGTAAAAGTCATAAAATAAAGTTGATTTTCTAAATCGACAAATTTGAATCTCGATCGCATTTCGTTATCTCATCATTCCCAATTCCCCGATTGGGAAGGCACTTTTTTCAGAAATCCGGTTTCGAATTCTCAACATAACTTATCTCGTTTTTTAGGAACAGACTTTATTTAAAATGTTTATCTTCATCTTTCATAAACAAAATTTGAATTTTGCATAATATTGTGTTCTCAATCTGGGATTGGGAACAATGACTTTCGATTGTTGTTTTTCGCTCCTAATCAGGAATTTCTTATCGTTCCCAATCCCTGATTGGGAACGATGCTCTCGCTCTTTTTGTGTTTTTTGTGCTTCTTTGTGGCTACTATTATCTCATCTCGATTGCTTCTTTTGGACATTTTTCAAAACAGATTTCACAACCAATACATTTTTCCTGATCAACAACATGCAGTTTCTTCACTTCCCCGGTAATTGCATCAACAGGACATTTTTTCGCACAGATCGTACAACCGATACAATTTTCTTCTAAAATATATGCTTTCTTTCTCTTACCGGCAAGAGGATCGATGATCGCTCCGGTCGGACAGACTTTTGCACACTCTCCGCAGCTGATACATTTTTCGTAATCGATTACAGCCAGATCGTCTTTCATCTCGATCGCTCCGACCGGACATTTCTTCACACATAAACCGCAACTGATACAAGCAGTCTTATTTCCGCATCTTTTCTTTGCCTCCACACCTTTATCATGCGATGAGCAGAGAATGTGAACCTTTTTACTGATCGGCACCATCTCGATCAAATTTCGAGGACAAGCTTTGGCACAGGCTCCGCAACCTGTACATTTTTCTTTGTCAACGACCCTTATTCCATTTTCATCGAGATGCAGAGCATCAAAATGGCAGGCAGCAATACAATCATTCTGGAAAACGCAACCAAAATTACAAAGGTTTGGTCCGTGTGTAACCAGAACAGCTGCTTTACAAGTCGCTATTCCCTGGTATTCATAACGGAAAAAAGTATTGTTATAACCACCACTTTGACAGTGAATAACAGCGATATTTCTCTCTTTTGTGGATGCTTTGATTCCCATTATTCTGGCGATTTCTTTAATCGAACTTTCACCACCTGGAGCACATAAATTTATATCTTCACCTTTATTAACAATTGCTTCTGCATAAGCAGAACAACCCGGAAGACCGCATGCTCCGCAATTTGCTTGCGGTAAAACTTCATTAATTTGTTCAATTTTCGGATCTACTTCGACATGGAATTTCTTCGATGCCAAAGCGAGTCCCAGTCCATAAATAATACCAAGAATTCCAAGGGTTGCTATTGAATATAAAATTATCGTCATTAAAATCTCCTGCTTATTTCCGAAGCTTCCAGCAAAGAAATTCTTTCAAATAAGATTCGGAAAGTTACTGCTTAAATGTTTTTGTTATAACACCGTGAACAGCTTATTATTTTTCCCATCGGGACGATGGGGTTACTAAAATTTCAAACCGGCAAATCCCAGAAATGCTAAAGCCATCAATCCTGCCATAACCATCGCTATCGGCATTCCTTTCATACTAACCGGAATTTCTGCTTTGTCGAGTCTTTCTCTGATCCCAGCCATTAAAACGAGCACCAGAGTGAAACCTAAGCCGGCAAATAGACCATTCAGGATTGCTCCTAGAAAATTTAAATTCTCATTAATATTCAAGATCGCTACTCCCAGAACAGCACAGTTTGTGGTGATCAATGGTAAAAATACACCGAGAGCTTTATATAATGCAGGAGCCGTTTTCTGGATCACCATTTCGACGAGTTGAACCAATGAAGCAATGGTTAGAATGAAGGCAATAGTCTGTAAAAATTCGATTTTTAAAGGAATTAGCAAATAAGTCTGTATTAACCATGTAAAAGTCGAAGCCATAGTCATGACAAAGATAACTGCCATTCCCATCCCAACTGCTGAATCCAGTTTTTTGGAAACTCCGATATATGGACAAAGTCCTAAAAATCTCATCAGGACAAAATTCTGAACGAATATGGCTGCAATTGCCAAAGCGAATATTTTTCCAATAAATTCCATTTAAAAAACTCCTATTCTTGCCACTGACTTGCACTGACTTAACACAGATTTTTTAAGAATTTGTCAGTGAAAGTCTGTGTTAGTCTGTGGCTATTTCTTCTTCTTTAAATTCATCAAACCCATCAGCAGTCCCATCACGATAAAGGCTCCGGGAGCTAATATCGCAATCAGCATAGGACATTCAATATAACATTTCGGGAGAATATTAAATCCTAAAAACTGTCCGACTCCAAGAATCTCCCGAATTCCGCCAATAACGATCAATGCTAAAGTAAAACCGAAACCCATACCGAATCCATCAAAAATCGAGGGAATAAGTTTATTTTTCCCAGCAAACGCTTCTGCTCTTCCCAGGATGATGCAGTTCACCACGATCAGGGGAATGAACAATCCCAGGTTTTTGTGAAGGGCAGGAACATAAGCGTGCATGACCATATCGACGATGGTAACGAAAGAAGCGATGATCACGATATAACAGGGAATCCTGATTTTGGGTGGGATAAAATTTTTGATCAATGATATGAAAATATTGGAAAAAACCAGCACAAAAGTTGCTGCTAATCCCATGCCGATCGCATTTTCGACAGAAGTTGTAACAGCAAGAGTGGGACAGAGTCCAAGAGCCATGACAAAAACCGGATTTTCTTTGATAAAACCCTTGGTGAATTCTTTGATCAAACTCATTTCGCAATCTCCTCTCTGGTATCTTTTTCAGGAACTTCAGCAGGAATTTCCGAAATATTTTTCTCCAGAATTTCCAAACTGTTTTTAATGGAATTTGCAATAGTTCTGGTCGTAATGGTTGCTCCGGTAATACTTTTAATTGTTCCACCGTCTTTATCCACAACCATTTCGTCTTTCTTTTTATTAAAAAATCTTTTTTGAACATCCTCTTTCATACAGTTAGCACCAAGTCCGGGAGTTTCCGATTGACTGATAGTTTTGATCTTCTCGACTGTGAAATTCGGGCTGACTCCAACCATTGTTTTAACTTCACTGCTGTAACCGTATAAAGATGCTTCAAAAGTATATCCGACTAAATCATCATTCTCATCAAAGCATCTAAAATAACGAAAAAGATTATTTGTATCGGATGAAACTTTTTTTAACGGATCCTTTACCTCGACTTTTTCAACAACCACAGAATCCGGTATAAATTTTGTTGCTGCCGGCAATACTTCCTTCCTTGCCTCTTCCTGCACCTTTTTCTGATTGTCTTCGATGATCGGACTTGTGATACTGTTGACATAAGCAAGAATTCCGCTGGCAATAGCAGTTATCACGAAAAGCACAAAACCGAGTTTCAAAAAATATTTCATTTCTTTACCTCCCCAAACGGTTTAGGAATCGTGTATTTATCGAGTAAGGGAACAGCCAGGTTCATCAACAGGATTGAATAGGAAACACCTTCCGGATATCCTCCAACCAGACGAATGACAACCGTTAGGATTCCGCAACCGATCCCGAAATAAATTCTCCCTTTTTTCGTGACCGGAGAAGTAACCAGATCAGTTGCCATAAAAAATGCTCCGAGGATCAAACCTCCGGCAAAAATATGAAAAACAGGTAACATGATCGATGCTGAAAATAAACCGTTTACTCCCCCGAAAATGAAAGTTAGAACAAAAACAGTGCCAATGTAAAAAACCGGAATTCTCCATTCGATGATGTGTTTATAAGCGAGATAAGCTGCTCCAATTAAAAGAGCAGCCGCAGAAACTTCACCGATCACTCCGCCTACATTTCCCCAGAAAAGATTCTGGATCGTGCCGAAATCTGCGAGTTTATTCATGATTACATCTGTTTCAGCGGTTCCAAGATAGGCGACATCACGGATTTGTTTGGCAACACCAAGAGGAGTAGCGGAAGTGATCAAAGTCTGGGCTTTTATGGATAATCCTTCAATATTAGCAATTCCGCTGAAAGACTTTAGTCGTGTTGCTGTCCAGCCAGCTGTTGTTAAAGTAGGCCAGGATGCGACCAGAAATGCTCTTGCCAGAAGTGCCGGATTCATCGGATTATGACCTAAACCTCCAAAAACCTGTTTCCCAATCGCGATCGCAAAAACAGAACCGACAACCGGCAACCACCAGGGAGATTCGACATTCAGATTAAAAGCCAGCAATATTCCGGTTACAACTGCACTTCCGTCAGTTACTGTGATTGGAATTTTTCTCAATTTCTGGATCAGAGTTTCGGTGATAATTGCTGCTGCGACAGCATAGATCGTTAGAAGTAATGTTCTTATTCCAAAAAAGTATATACTTGCCAGCAGAGCAGGTGAGAGAGCGAGCACAACCTGCCACATTACTGACGAAACCGATATTCTCTGTTTTATGTGCGGAGCTGCCGAAACAGCATAAATATCGCTCATAAATCCTCCGTTTTGATATTCATTTATGTCTTTTAAAACTTGCCAAATTTCAGAAATCTGGCAAGTTTCTTTATTCTATTCCGAAACAGAATTCACCAGGTTGTTTCAGAATCACCTCGCATCCTGAAACTTGAATCCTGAATCCTGAACCTCTTACCCCTTATTCCTCATCTCCGTAACTTTTATCTTCCCGATATCGATCCATTGGATAAGTTTAATATGAGAAGGACAGACATAAGCACAACTTCCGCATTTGATACAATCCATAACTCCATACTTGTCTGCCATTTCGAAATCATCGTAGCGAACACTATGAGCGATCAAACTGGGAACAAGTTCCATGGGGCAGACATCGACACATCTGCCGCAGCGGAGACAGGTATATTCATCTTCTTTCTGCGCTTCTTTTTTATCGAACAGAAGCAAACCCGAACTGCCCTTTATCATCGGAGTTTCCAGAGTTGAAACAGCAAATCCCATCATCGGACCACCGGATATGACTTTCCCGATCTCTGCGGTTGTTCCCTCACAAAAATCGAGCAGGTCGGAAAACAAAGTGCCTATCCTGGCTTTGATGTTCTTCGGTTTTTTAACGATCTTTCCGCTGACCGTGATAACTCTATCGATCAGAGGTTTTTTATAACGAACAGCTTCATAAACAGCGATCGCTGTACCGACATTCTGCACGACAACCTTTACATCCATCGGCAGACCGCCTTTATTAGGAACTTTCCTGCGAGTCGCAGCGTAGATCAGTTGTTTTTCCGCTCCCTGCGG
>DRTC01000380.1 GCA_011372345.1 Candidatus Cloacimonadota bacterium | reverse complement strand
GGATATTCGGAATGTAATTTCTCGCAGATATCCTTGTCGGATTTTTCTCTATCCGGCAACTGTGCAGGGAGAAAAAGCTGCTCCTGAAATCATCGAAGGAATCAAGTTTTTCAACAAGTTTTTCAACAAGTTTTTCAATGAAGAGGAAAAAGTCGATGTTCTCATCATCGGTCGCGGCGGAGGTTCGCAGGAAGACCTTTTTTGCTTTAATGATGAGCATTTGGCACGAACGATCTTTGCATCCGAAATTCCGATCATTTCCGCTGTCGGTCACGAGATTGATTTCACCATCTCTGATTTTGTTGCCGATCTGCGTGCTCCGACTCCATCTGCTGCTGCTGAACTCGCTGTTCCCGATAGAATCGAACTTCTAAACAAAATTAAAAACTTCTCAAATCGAATTAGGCAATCTTCTTTACGAAACATAAATGCAAATAAACTAATTCTACTTGATCTGGAAAATAAATTAAGTCAATATCATCCCAAATTTATCCTGCAAAATTTTCAGCAACGACTCGATGAAGCGTCTTTGAAATTGAAACATCTTTTTCAGCAAAGCATTTACAAATCAAAAAACAGGTTGAATATTTTAAGTAAACAATTGAAAGAACTATCTCCTTTTGAAGCGATGAAAAGAGGTTATAGCCTGGCAAGACAAAGAACTAAAATATTGAATTCCGTTCATAAATTGGATGAAAAGGAATTGTTGGAAATTGTGCTGTCTGACGGTTCGTGCAATTGCGAAATCAAGGAAATTTTAACCGCTAAATACAAGAATGAACACGAAAAAATTAAACACTGAAAATCACCGAAAGACACAGAAGAAAACCTTGCGAATGGTTACTTCCAGAGAAAATCTTCTTGCTTGACCTTCGCAATGGTAAGAAAATTTCGCCACAAAGAACATGAATGAAAACTAAAAAATTCACCCTCCGGCTTCACTCCTTTACTTCGGGGCAGACAGAAAACACCGAAAGACACCGAAAAGAAAAATGACAAATCTCAAATTTCTAATTTCAAATCTCACTATTCCCTCTACCTTTTCCCGTCTTCTATTTCCTTTCTCCTGTTTCCTTCTCTTTATTTTCTCTCCCTTGAACGCTGAAATCCGTGCTATCTGGGTTCCGATCTGGGATTTGAAAACTCCTGAAAAAATCGATGTTCTGATCGAGGATGCAGAAGAAAATAATCTAAATCAAATTCTGGCAGAAGTTCGTTATCGCGGTGATGCAATGTATTTTCCAAATAAAACAGATTCAACCTACACAAATTCCGAAAAAAGAAGTTACACACTTCAAGATTCTCTTTTTGATCCGCTTGATTATCTCGTAGAAAAAACTAAAACAAAAAATATCGAAGTTCATGCCTGGCTGACGATGTATGTTATTACTCCTCACAAGCTTGAAAATATCGATCCCGAACACATTTATTATCAGCATCCGGAATGGATCACAGCAGATTTTACCGGGAAAACGATGCCAAACAACATTCTCGAAGGAGCTTATCTCGATCCGGGAATTCCGGAAGTTCAGGAATATCTTTTTAAGGTGGTGATGGATATTGTGGTGAATTACGAAATAGACGGAGTTCAGCTCGATTATATTCGTTATCCTGATCGAGAATTCGGCTATAACAAAATCGCTTATAAAAACTATCAAGAGCAGATAAAATTTCAGGATGCAGAATCCTGGCAAAATTGGAAAGAAGATCAAATCTGCAGTTTTATCCAAAAACTTAATAATGCGATAAAAACGGTTTCTCCTAATACAGAACTGACAGCAGCTGTAATTTCCAAGGTGGATAAAGCCGAGAAAATATATTCCCAAAATTGGAAAAAATGGTTACAGGAAGGTTTTGTCGATAGAGCCTATTTGATGGCATATCAAACAAAAGATGAGGATTTTAAGACTGTTATCGATACGGTTTCCACTTTTAATTTGAAAAATAAAATTGTTGTTGGATTAAAAGCATGGAGTAAAAATTGTTCTTATCCAGTTTCCAAAATAAATGAGAAAATCGATATTTCCCGCAAACAGAAATTTGCCGGAATTGCTTTTTTCAGTTACACCGGAATCAAGGAATGCGGTTATTTCAAAGGATTGAAGATCGAGTGAAATATGCATTTCCGAAGCTTCCCATAAAGATATTCATAAAATTAAGATTCGGAAAGTTAAATGTTTTATGGTTAGGATGTTAATGGGAAAGCAAATTGTTGCAATTCTTAACTTGCACTTCATAGCAAGTCGAGTCTTGCTTGGATAGAGGATAAATGCGAATAGATCAGTTATTGAATAAACTTTGTTTAGTAAAGAGCAGGAGTATCGCCAAGAAAGCTTGTGATAAAAATCTTGTTAAGATAAATGATAAAATTGCGAAATCAAGTTCGAATGTGAATGCGGGAGATGTCATCGAATATCAGCTTTATGGATTTCAAAATAAATTTAGACTATTGGAAATTCCTCAAGGGAATGTTTCTAAAAATAATGCCGTGGGATTTTATGAGATGTTGGAGCGAGGAAAATTGGAGATTGGCTGATGTTTATTAAAAAGACGGCTTCGTTTGGAGCCGTCTTTTCAAAAAAACAAATCGTCTTTTACTCGTCGTATTTTTCCATTGTTTTTTCTAAATCATCAAAAGCCTGCGATGCTTTGAACTGGTTGTAAAGAGCTTCTTCATTTTTGATCTTATTGAGCATATTCTTGTTGATGGAATCTTTGGGAATACTTACTCTGACAAAAGTTTTGTACCGTTTGCCGGCATCAGTATCAACGATCAAGGTCTCCTGCTGATTTACTAATGTATTAGTAAATTTTGCTTTGGCGACATCTTTAACGACCTTGGTTACGACAGCCAGAACTTGCGGATTATTCACTCCGGCTTCTTCTTCATAATTCTTAACCATACCCTGAACATAAGATTCGACATATTGGGCAGCTTCCAGCATAGCATTAGCTTTGGCAGCATCAAATGATGAATTTTGGGAAACTTTCTCTCCCACTCCGTAAGTGAACACATAATCCGGAGAATCCTGTGTTCTCCACCAACCCGGATAATAAACTTTTTCGACACCTTTAGGTGTTCCGGATTTTCCTCCGCAACCTGCTAAAATCAGCATAGTTACCATCATGATCACGACTAATCTTGCGATCTTCATAATTACCTCCAATTTTCTATTCTCTTATTCAAAACGCTAACAGCATAAAATTAAAAATTAAAGCTATACCGTCAAGAAAAATGTTTTTAAAAATATAAACTACTCCAAAAACAGAATAATTTTCATAAACTGAAACATCAGGAACCAACTATAAATTCTTAATATGCCCTTTCCCAATACCTTTGACTTTACAGCCTAAATCAAGATATTGTTTGATCTTTTCATCGCTTAAGAAGTTAGAACAATCGATGATCAAAGGTTTAGTTCCACATTTTTTCACTAATTCCTCAGGTTCAATTTCTTTATATTCGGAATGACCAACAGCAAAAATAACAACTTCTGCCTCAGGAAGAACTTTATCCAAATCATTATAGACTTTTTCTGTCTCCAGTTCCGCCCAAAATTCTACATAAGAATCGTGACATGTTACTTCCGCCCAAAATTCTCTCAATAATCGAACCAGAGTATAAGAAGGAGAATGTCTTGTATCCCCCACATCTTCCAGGTAAGAAACACCGAGAACAGTTACATTTACATCTTTCAAGTCCGGGTATTCTTCTTTGATCAGATCAATCGTATGGATCGGCATTGTATCGTTTATATTTACGGAATTCACAGCCAAGGATAATTCATCATCGATCTCAAAAACATCCTTCATTGACCAGTTTGCGAGAACAGGATCCTTGGTCAGACAATAACCTCCTACTCCTAAACTTGGTCGCAATAAATTATCATGAGTTCCTTTTCTTTTGCGAATCGCATCTCTGACCTTAAACAGGTCGACTCCGATTTTTTCAGCAAATCTCGCCCATTCGAGAGTCAAAGCGATATTAGTTGCACGGTAAGAATTTTCCATTACCTTTGCCATTTCTGAAGCATTTGTATTTTCTAATTCTGTGATCGGATAATTCACTGTATCCAGAACATCATCTAAAAATTCCCTGGCTCTTTTTTTGCTTTCTTTATTTACACCGGAATAGACTCTCCAGAAGTCACGGATAGATTTGACATATTTTGCTCCGGGCATGACTCTTTCATAAGAATGTGCGATTAAGGGAGGATACTTCTCAACATCTATTCCTCTTTTTTTGAATTCCTCTTCGATGATCGGTTTAACGATTCGTTCACTCGTTCCGGGAGGTACTGTTGTCTCTACCAGAACCAAACAATCAGGCTTTATATGTTGACCCAAAGTTCGCATTCCATCCCTGAAATGCGTAACATCACAATATCCTTTCTCTGCTTCACCAAATGCTGGTTTGGTCGCATCAAGCTGAATATCGACAACCACAACATCCGCAACTTCATAAGCTATATCATGCCATGTTGCTCTAAAATTTTTCTTTTGATTTACACATCGCTCAAAAAGTTCCGGAACTTCCATATCTGAAGAACTGATTGGGGGTTTTCCGGTATTGATAACAGGAACTTTCCAGAATGATCGCTTGGAAGGTCTTTGATGACCGTGAACATAATAAATTGGATGTCCTTTCTCATTTTCTGCATCTGCAACCACGATTGCCATCACACAACCGACAAATCCCATTCCCTGCACTGCTACGATCTTTCTTCCTAATTTTCTTTGCTGTTCTGTAATTTCTAAAACTTTCTTCTTTTCCTGAACACCTTCTTCTTCTGTTGGTAAATTATACTTTGTTCCTTCCGGTGCAATTGAAATGTTATCCATATAAATCTCCTTTTTTGATTTGTTCCGAAAAATTAAAAACAAACTTGAGTGTCAACTCAAAATTAAATTCGAAACAATTCTTAGTCTTTTTGAAATAATTCCAATTTTTCAAGTTTCCCGATCTTATTTCTCTCGATAAATTCATACATTCTTTCCAAAGTTCCAGCATATCCTATTATTTGATAAAACATGCAATCATTCGAGGGGATAATATCCTGGTGAGTAAAGGAAGTTGTTTCTCCAATTGTATAACCGAGAAAATCAAAACTATCGTAAGGATTATCGGAATAATAGATCAGATAAAAAAGTTCATTCCTGGAATTATCAAATCTTGTTGTATCGATAGCAGACCATTCCAAAAAAACATCATTACTATCGATTGTGATCGTCAAGTTTTCAGGAGGATCTAATTGCGATTGCTGAATAACGATAAAATTAGTTTTGGTCAAAGTATCGGACCAGGCAGTTTTTTCGATCTTCATTTTAACGCTGTAAACTCCAGGTTGTGTATAAGAAAAAGTTGGAGATTCCTCGAAAGAATCATAAACTCCGTCATTGTCAAAATCCCATGACCAGTTTGTGATTTCTCTTTCCGTCAGATCCGTAAAAGTAACTTCCAAACTATCGTATCCGAACATCTTATCAGCCGTAAAATCAAAAAGGTGGGGATAATAGATCGCTCCCATATCTGCTCTGGTTCCATCCTGATCGCGAGGAAAGTCAGGATCACCAGTATCAATACATGGAGAATCGGATTGCAGGAAAAAATCGTTATTAGACGGATCTGCAAACAAAGGATCTTCGTCGATATTTCCAGCTCCGAAAAATCCTCCTTCAAGATCGGAATAAGTGATGAGCACCGATGATGAATCATTCAAAATACTTCCTGCAATATTTCCGTAAATAATAGAATTATTAAGAACAACATTTGATGAATCTGCGGCATAAATTCCATAATAATCATTTTCATAACTGACAATATTATTTATTTGAGGTTCAGAATTTTCAAAATAAAATCCGTGATTATTATCAGAACCGCTGGCAAAAGCAACAATGACATTTTCAATGGTTGGATTGGCACAATATGAATAAATCCCTGATTCTTTCGTATAAATAATGCTCGTATTTTTTATCGTCGCGGTCGAAGTCGAATCCAGCCAGATTCCGGTAGTCGCATACTCGATCAAACAATGATCAATCTCACAATTATCATGGTCTGCATCTCGATAAAAGAAAATATCTAACCAATCTCCGTTTGATGCTCTATCTGAATCATCATAAGAAGTAAAAACTACTTTTTCATCTTCAGTTCCATTTGCTTTCAGCCAACCATTATCATAAACGACAACTTCCTTTCCCTGATACATTTTTATCTCAGTTCCTGCTTCGATCGTCAGATTGCTTCCTTTAACGATCAAGTCTTCATAAATATAATACGGACCATCTTCAGCAGGCCAGGTTGTTGGAGTTATGATGCTTAATTCGATGATGTTGGATAAAACATCTATAGGTCTGATGGTTGGATTTGTGATTTGCGAAACATTCGAGATTTCTACATTATATGGGATTCCCTCTTTTAAATCTTCTTCCAAATATAAAACAACATTATTTCCATTTACGGAACAACTAATGATTCCAATTGTCGAATCAGGTTCATCTCTTTCATAAATATTGTAATTCTCATAATTATCTGCTCCAGTGCCAGGATTTTCCTCATAAGAAATTGTAATTTCATTTCCATTTGTTTGTTCTGCAGAGACATCTCCAACATCCAGATGAAGAGATAAATGCGGATCTCCAAAAAGAGTTAGATCCATACCAACCCAGCGTCGGGCACCAGTCGGTCCGATTATTCCTGCTAAATCTTCTTTGGAATCGTAATTGGCATTTCCCAGATTTGTAATTCCCTCGTTTCTGATTGCATCAAAGAATTCTCTCTCAAAAAGCTGGCTTGCTCCTTGATCTTTATAGGAACTATAAAATCCGTAATGAGTATTTCCGATATAAGCAAAAGTTCCATGTTCTCTTTTTAGAAATGATTCTGCAATGCACTCGAGACCGTAATAGCGTCCGGTATGACATCCTTGCGTGTAAACAAAGCAATAATCAGTGTTAGTCAGCAATGTATCCACATCTCCATCATAAATATCAAAAACGCGGAGATAATTCGCATGACCAAGATGTGAAATGATATGTGTTCCGTTATTGATAGCATCCACAACATTTGCTTTGGAATATGTTCCATTCATCTGGTATAGTCTGTTATGGTTAAATTCAGGCAGGAACATAGCAATCTCGTCCATCGCTGTTCCACCGTAGGCAGTATATCCTAAATATTGACCGACAAGGGTCGATGTTTTCAGATAATTTTCTGAACAACTAAAATCCTCATAACTGATTGTTTTATTCAACCAGTTATCGATTTCGGATGCATCTTCCAAAATCGCTCTGCCAATATTTACTTCAAAAAACCAGTCTGCTTCTTCACCGGATGTTCCCAAAATCCAGGTTTCCGGAAAATCGTCGGGAACT
>DRTC01000379.1 GCA_011372345.1 Candidatus Cloacimonadota bacterium | reverse complement strand
CAACTCGGATACACAAATGTAAAAAACCTGAAAGGTGGTTACAGAATCTGGTTAGATCCTGATGCTCCATTGGAAGAAGCTCCAAAGAGTTCTGGTGGTTGTGGTTAAAAAATAAAATAAAGGCTAAAAAGCCAAAAAAAAGGAGAAAAAGTGTGAAAAAAAGATGGATGTTAATAGTTGTTATGATAACAGCTATTTCAGCTCTGTTTGTTTTTGGATGCAAAGACGAAACAGAATTACCGACACCATTCGAGCTATTGAATGATTATTTAACAGCTAGTGGAATGGATCTCGGAACTTTATTAACTGATTGGATCATCGCTCCTGATGTTCTTCATGACAGTCGAACTGACTATTATGTGATGGACATCAGAACTTCCGATAAGGACGGAAACGGAATTACGGATTATTATGATGGTCATGTTCCCGGTGCAGTTTTCTCATCACTTGGATCGATTGTTACAGATGCACAAGCCGCAAATCCTTCAGATCCTATAGTTGTTGTTTGCTACACAGGTCAATCTGCAGGACATGCTGTCATGGCTCTTCGTCTTTCAGGATTTGAAAATGCAATGGTTCTGAAATGGGGAATGAGCGGCTGGCACAGTGATTTTGATCTATGGACAGGAAATACTGCTCAACTCGATCATGCCAGTTGGATCGCTCCTCCTGGAGAAATTGTAGCTGCGGAAACTTTTAACTATCCGACTATCAATACAGATCTTACATCTGGTGCAGCAATTCTTGCAGAAAGAGTTAATGCTATGTTAGCAGGTAATTTTCAGGGTATTATGCCGATTGATGTTTTAGATAACACTACTGATTATTTCATCAATAATTACTGGGGTGAAGCAGATGTTACAACTTATGGAAATATCAATGGTGCTTTTCGTATTAAACCTTTAGTTCTTTCCAATCTCGATCCGAGTGGAACAGTTGTAACTTATTGTTGGACCGGTCAGACTTCCTCCATGATTACTGCTTATCTAACTATTCTTGGTTACGAAGCAAAAAGTCTGAAATTCGGATCTAATGGCATGATTTATGATAATCTCCCTGCAGACGGTCATAAATGGTCAGCATCTATGGATTATGATTATGATACATCCGATCCGACTCTACATATCCTGACAACTTATATGAATGAAAACAGCATGACAATCGATGACTTATTTACCGGTTGGATTATCGGACCGGATTCATTAGTTCAAGTCCTGGATGATAACTATGTTATGGATATCCGAACTAGTGATAAAGACGATAATGGTACGATCGATTATTATGACGGTCATGTTCCTGGCTCAGTCTTTTCATCATTAGGAACTATCGTCGATGATGCAGTAGCAGCAGATAAACCAATCGTTGTTGTTTGCTACACAGGTCAATCTGCTGGACATGCTGTCATGGCACTTCGTCTTTCCGGATATCCTGATGCAAGAGTTCTGAAATGGGGAATGAGCGGCTGGCACAGCGATTTTGATCTCTGGACCGGTAATTGTGCTCAATTTGATCATGCTAATTGGGGTCCTGCTCCGGGAGATATTGCTGCCAATCAAAACTTCAATCCACCCATGATTGATTCGGATACAACTGACGGTGCTACACTTCTGGCGGAAAGAGTTTCTTATATGCTGGAAAACGGTTTCCAGGGTGTTCCCGGTCTTGATGTTTTAGATGCTCCAACCGATTATTTCATTAATAATTATTGGGCTGAAGCAGATGTTATTACTTACGGAAATATCCAGGGTGCTTATCGTATCAAACCATTGGTTCTGGATAATCTCAATGCTTCGGAAACAGTTGTTACTTATTGCTGGACAGGACAGACATCTTCCATGATGACTGCTTATCTGACAATTCTCGGTTACAATGCAACCAGTCTGAAATTCGGAGTGAATGGAATTATCTATGATGATCTGACCGGACATAAATGGGTCGCATCAATGGATTACGACTACGATATATCAAATCCTTAATTTATTATTTGGGGCAGGATATCAATTCCTGCTCCTTTTTCAAGTTAGGAGAAAATATGCGAAATATTTTAATTTCAATTTTACTGATAAACCTGTTTCTTCCTTTGGCTGTTCATGCTCAGGGTTGCATGGATGCTTCTTCCGATGAAGGAGTGAATGTCGTTGGTTATCTCCAAACCCAATATCAATATTTTTTCAAAGCAGAAGATGATTCCTCTCGATTTTATTTTAATCGAGCCAGAATGGGATTTGTTGGAAATATTCCCTATGATTTCAGTTATTACATTATGTTTGAATTCAGCCCTTCCAAATCAGGTGCTCCCTATCTTCTCGATGGATTTATAACCTATTCCAGACTTGCTCCTTATGTAAAACTTTCCATGGGAAGATTCAAATCTCCCCTCAGTTTGGAATTGAATACTCCCTGCCAGGGACTGCACACGATCAATCGTTCATTAATTGTCAATGATCTGACTACACCAGGAAGAGATATTGGCTTGATGTTGAATGGTGGAATCGAGAAAATTGCTAAATACTCATTAGCATTAACAAACGGAACCGGAGTTTCAAGCCTGCAAAACACAAAAAGTATGGCATTAACAGGAAGGTTGACTTTTGATCCGATTGAAATGATAAGTTTGGGCGGAAGTGCAAAATATGCGATAACTCTCGATACATTAATGGAGAAACAGAATTACATTCGATATGCTGGAGAATTTCAGTTCAAATATTCTGATCTGTTAGTGCAGGCTGAATATCTTCAAGGAAAAGGTTTTGTTCCTCCTTCCTCTGATTCATCAGGTTCATCTGATGGAGGAGATGGCGGCGGAGGTTGACGCGCAGAAACAATATCAGTTGATATTGATACATGGGATTTAGAAAAGAGTGGTTTTTGGTTGCAGGCATTGTACATGACTCCTTGGAATCTGCAGCCTGTAGTCAAATATGAATCTTATGATCCTGATCTAGATACCGAAAATGACAAACAAAGCATTATTACTTTCGGAATGAATTATTTCTTTAATGATTGGACCAGATTGCAGTTGAATTATCTCTACAAAGCAGAAGAAACTTTCGAGATTTCCAACGACGAAATTCTGATGCAATTACAGGTGAAATTTTAGATCAGGCAAGACTCGATGCGCATCGAACAAAGAGAGCGTGCATCGAGGATTACTCATCAGGAGATCATCCTCGGTTCACACTTCTTTGCGAGCCAAGTTCAATCAAAATAAAAATAGGAGAACCAAAATGAAGAAAATATTTGGAATCTTGGTCATTCTTGTCATCACATCGCAACTGATCTTTGCTGGAATCATATCAGCTAAAGATCTGGCAAAACTGGCAAAAAGCGGAGATGTTGTAATCGTTTCTGCTCGCCAAACATCTGATTATAGCAAGAAACATATCAAAGGTGCAGTGAACATTTTCCATAAAGACCTTTATCAAAAAGATGGAATCAGTGCAATGTTGAAAAGTGCTGATGAAATTGCGAAGATATTTGGAGAAAAAGGGATCACAGAAAACAGCAAGATCGTTATCTATGATAACGGCAAAGGAAAATTTGCTGGTCGGCTTTACTGGATTTTCGATTATCTGGGTGCTAAAGATGTTTCCATTTTAGACGGTCATATCAAAAGTTGGCAAAAAGCGCGTAAACCAGTAACTCCGAAAGCAACGGAAATCACTGCAGCAACTTTTATCGCATCTCCGGATGAAAACAAGATCGCAGATATCGATTATGTCAAAGCCAATAAAGATAAAGATAATGTGATCTTGCTCGATGTTCGCAGTGCAGATGAATTTAACGGTGTTGATGAAGATAAGAATATCTCTCGTAAAGGTCATATCCCTGGAGCTATCAATTTAGAATACAACAATGTCCTGAACGAAGATGAAACTCTCAAAACCAAAGAACAACTGGCAAAATTGTTTAATGATGCCGGTATAACTTCCGATAAGGAAATCATCCTTTATTGTGCTTCCAGTGTAAGAGCGGGAATCGTTTATATGGTTCTGACATCGATCTTGGATTATCCGAATGTGCGTGTTTATGATGGTGCTTATTACGAATGGAACGCAAGTGAATCAAATCCGGTCGAGTAGTATATTTTGGCAGGAGTTTCAATGCTCCTGCCTTTTTTGGAAGAAGTGATGAGAATAAACAATCGAGTTTGTTCTGATCTCTTTTTCTAAAAGGTTTTTAAGGAGTTATGATTAATGGAAAATAAAAAAGTCGGTTCTGTTCTGGTCGTGGGAGCAGGAATAGCCGGAATTCAGTCTTCACTTGATCTGGCAAATTCAGGATATAAAGTATATCTTCTGGAGCAGACACCATCTATCGGTGGAACAATGGCTCAGTTGGATAAAACATTTCCTACCAATGATTGTGCTATGTGCGTGATGTCTCCGAAATTAGTGGAATGCGGAAGACATCTGAATATCGAGATCATCACCAATGCCGAACTGAAAAATGTAGTTGGAAATGCCGGCAATTTCAAAGTAGAAGTAAAAAAACATCCCAGATATGTCGATGAAGATAAATGTACAGGTTGTGCAGCCTGCACTCAGCATTGTCCGGTAACTGTTGCTCTTTATCCGATTGAGAAAACACCTGTCATTCTCAAACCGGATGATCAGATAAAAGTAGATGCAATTTTGGCAGAACTTAAAGATAAAAAAGGTAACCTGATGCCTATACTTCAGAGTATTAGCAGTGAATATAATTATCTTCCTGAAAAAATCCTGAAATATATCTCGCAGGAACTCAATATTTCCTTAACAAAAATATATCAGATAGCTACTTTCTATAATGCATTCAGCTTGCAGCCGAAAGGGAAATATACCATCAGTGTCTGTTTTGGAACTGCCTGCTACATAAAAGGAGCAAACAGGATCCTGGAGGCATTTGAAAGAGAACTTGGTGTCAATATGGGAAATACGACCAAAGATTTGATGTTCGGACTCGATACGATTTCCTGTTTTGGATGTTGCGGTCAGGCTCCGGTAGTAACTGTAAACGATGATATTTACGGTCATTTTAAAGTCACGCAAGTTCCACGGTTAATAAAGAAATACAGGGAGGATGAGAATGCCAAAAATTAAACCTGAAGATTTAGCAAAAATTGCGGAAAAGGTAAAAAGAACAATGATCCTGCGTGAAGGAAGCGGACGCGCAAAGATCATGGTTCACATGGGAACATGCGGAATTGCTGCCGGTTCACGAGCTATTATGAATACATTAATGAAAGAAATCGAAGATCGAAAATTAACAGATATTAATCTAACTACATCAAGTTGTGCCGGATTATGCAGTCGCGAACCGATGATAACGGTTGAAATTCAAAATCAACCTCCAGTAAAATATGTGGATCTCACACCTGAAAAAACGAAAGAAATATTTGATAAACATATTCTTGGCGGAAATATCGTAAAAGAGTATGCACTTGCTTTTGGGAGTGAAAGAGTTCCGTAAAAGGAATTATCCACCTGGAAATTAAAATTCTTTATTAAATATTTAAGTATTTTAGATATTTAGTATTTTAGATATTTAGTATTTTAGTTATTTAGTATTTTAGGTTTTTTTATATTTTAGATGTTTTGAATTTTAGGAGTTTTTAATTATGGCTTATAGATGTAATGTGTTGTTATGCACCTGCACGATGTGTGTTTCTGTGGGAGCATTGAAGATCAAGAGCAAACTTGAAGAAGAGATCAAGAAGCACAACCTGGAAAACGAAATACAGATAATTCCAACAGGTAGCAGCTGGCTTTGCACAAAAGGTCCGACCTTGATCGTTCAACCCGATGATGTTGTTTATCAATTTTTAAAAGAAAAAGATATTCCTCATCTCGTGGAAGAACATTTCCTCAAAGGAAGACCGGTCCATTCCTTGATGTATCATCATCCGGAAACATTATATCCGATTGAAAAATTGGAAGATATTCCTTTTTACCATTCTCAAAGATTGATCGCTCTCTGGAACAGAGGAATAATCGATCCGGAAGAAATAGATGAATATATTGCCCGTGACGGATATAATGCTTTAGCCAAGATTTTACAGAATATGACTCCGGAAGAGGTAATTCAGGAAGTAAAGGATTCCGGATTACGAGGAAGAGGTGGTGGAGGTTTTCCAACCGGGAAAAAATGGGAATTTTGCAGGAATACTCCAGGCTCTCCTAAATATTTGATCTGTAATGCCGACGAAGGAGATCCAGGGGCTTTTATGGATCGTTCGATCATTGAAGCAGATCCGCATTCTCTGCTCGAAGGAATGTTGATCGCTGCTTATGCCATTGGTGCGGAAAAGGGTTATGTTTATGTACGAGGTGAATATCCTCTGGCGATCAAAAGATTAAAAAGTGCGATCAAAAAATCAAAAGAATACGGACTTCTCGGGAAAGGAATTTTCGGCACAGATTTTAATTTTGATCTGGAAATATTCAAAGGTGCCGGGGCATTTGTTTGTGGAGAGGAAACATCTTTGATCCATTCGATTGAAGGAGAACCGGCAGAACCCAGACAGAGACCTCCTTTTCCGGTAGTAGAAGGTCTTTTTGGAAAACCGACAAATATCAATAATGTTGAGACTTTGTCGAGCTTACCAAGAATAATTAATTTTGGAGCAAAATGGTATGCCAATATCGGAACGGAAAAAAGTAAAGGGACAAAAGTCTTCTCTCTTGCCGGGAAGATAAACAATGCCGGACTGGTGGAAGTTCCAATGGGAATAACATTACGAGAAATGGTTTATGATATTGGTGGTGGAATTCCAAATAATAAAAAATTCAAAGCCGTGCAAACAGGCGGACCTTCCGGTGGAGTTATTCCGGAAAGTATGCTCGATCTGGCAATAGATTATGAACGACTGCAGGAAGCTGGAGCGATTATGGGTTCCGGCGGAATGATCGTCATGGATGAAGATGATTGTATGGTGGATGTTGCCCGTTATTTTATCGAATTTACCAGAGATGAATCCTGCGGAAGATGTAATTCCTGTAGAGAAGGTTTGGATGCGATGTATGAAATCCTGACCAATATCTGTAATGGCAATGGAAAAGAAGGAGACATCGAATTTTTAGAAGAATTAGGGAAATCTATTAAAATAGCCTCCTTATGTGGTTTAGGAAAAACTGCTCCGAATCCGGTTTTAACTTCGATCCGTCATTTTCGAGACGAATATGAAGCTCATATCAAAGACAAAAAATGCCCTGCCAGATCTTGCGTTGCTCTCATCAAGTATTCGGTTATCAAGGATAAATGCACGGGTTGTTTTGTTTGTAATATGAAATGTCCGACAAATGCAATTTCCGGAGAAAAGAAAAAACCTCAGATAATCGATCAAAGTAAATGTATTAAATGCAGTGTTTGTTCGGAAGTGTGTAAATTTGATGCAATCAAGGTTGAATAATTATGATGAAACTTAAAGAAATAAAAGAAATTCTGGAAGCGGATGTTCTTTCCGGAGAAGATAAACTGGAAACAGAAATACAAATTGGCTGTTCGTCTGATCTAATGAGCGAAATTTTAGCTTTTGGAAAACCCGGTTCAATTCTCTTAACCAGTCTGTTGAATATTCAGGTTATTAATACTGCAAATGTAGCTGATATAAGAGCAGTTTGTTTTGTTATGGGAAAACAACCTGAAGAAAGTATGATAAATTTGGCTAAAAAAAATGACATTGCGATCTTAAAGACAAAACTAACAACTTTTGAAAGTTGTGGTCGATTATACAAAAATGGTCTAAGAGGTTGTGACTATAATAATTTTGAATAGAAAATGAACAACAGAAGAATAACATCAAAAATCCAGGAATTGACCTACGAACTTAAAGTTCAGGATGTAATGACTAAAAATGTAGATACAATTAATTCAATAATGCCGGTTAGTGCTTTAAGAGATCTTTTGTATAAGAAACGGATTTCGGGAGTTCCTGTTGTAAATGATGATAAACTGGTTGGTCTGATCAGTATGGAAGATTTTATTAAATGCCTGGAACATGGGGAGATGAATGCTTCTATAGAAGATAAAATGACTAAAAATATCATAACACTCTATGCTGATGAGCCGCTCGTTCATGCTGTTGCCAGGTTTGATGAATTCGGGTATGGTCGATTTCCTGTGATATCAAGAGATGAAAAAAAATTAGTTGGGATTCTGACGAAAAGTGATATCATCAGGGGTGTTCTAAAAAAATTAGAAACTCTTTATGCTGATGAAGAAGAACGAAGATATAGAGCCAGCCATATTTTCAACGATGTTATTGCCGACGAGGTTTTTTTTAAATTTCAATACTTTATAGAAGGTAAAAACTTCGATAAAGCCGGAGAAGCTGCCACCGGATTAAAAAAAACACTTTATAGACTCGGTCTTTCTCCGGAAATAGTTCGCAAAGCAGCAATTTCGACTTATGAAGCAGAAATCAATATTGTTGCTTATACTGATGGTGGAGAAATTATTGCTTATCTGGAACCTCATCAAATTAGAATTGTGATCAAAGATAAAGGACCCGGTATTCCGGATGTTGAGAAAGCAATGCAACCCGGTTTTTCAACTGCTCCCGGCTGGGTAAGAGAATTAGGATTCGGAGCTGGAATGGGACTTCCTAATATAAGAAAATTCACTGATAAAATGACTTTAAGATCAACAGTAGAGAAAGGAACAAGATTAGTAATTATTATTAAACTCAGTAATTATCGAGATGAATAATGAAAACCTCACCTTGATCCTCTCCTAAAAGGAGAGGAAAATTCGTAGTTCGGAACTTGTTTCGGGATCCAGCTTTCCTAAGAGGTAGTGTTGATAAAGCCAATATTCTCCTTCACTTTTTAGGAGAGAATTGTTGATGAAGTCAATTTTTCTCCCTCTCCTTTCAGGAGAGGGCTGGGGTGAGGTTTAAAAAGAGGAAATATGATCAAACTGAATGATATTGTGCAAAAACTTAATTTAAAGGTAGTTTCCGGTAATCTTGAAAGAGAAATTAGTGCAGGTTATTGCAGCGATTTGTTAAGTGATGTTATTGCCAATGCTCAAAAAGATAATATCTGGATCACTTTGCAGACTCATGTGAATATCGTGGCAGTTGCAAATTTGCAGGATCTTGCCGGGATCATTTTAGTAAATGGAAGAGTACCGGAGGAAGCTACTTTAAAGAAAGCAAAACAGGAAAATATTACGCTGATGTTAACAGAATTGCAGACTTTTGAAATTGTGGGAAAACTTTATGAATTAGGAATTCACGGGAACAAAGGATGATAAGGTTGCTTCAGGATGCTCAAAAAAATCAAAGCGGACTTGCATATTCATACTTGCCTATCTCCTTGCGGAGATCTAGGAATGATGCCGACTTTGATCGTAGAAAAAGCAATTTCAAAAGGATTAGATGTGATCGGTATTTGTGATCATAATTCTTCAGAAAATATTGGAGTTTTTAAAAAAGTAGGAGAAAAGAATAATTTGAAAGTTCTTGGCGGAATGGAAGTTACATCAAAAGAAGAAGCGCATCTTCTGGCTCTATTCGATGATGACAAAGATTTATCCGAACTGCAGGAAATTGTTTATGAGAACCTGAAGGGTGAGAATAATGAGGATCTTTTTGGATATCAATTAGTCGTCAATGAACAAAATGAGGTTATCGATTTGAATAAAAAACTGTTGATTGGGGCAACTGAACTAACAGTCGATGAAATTGTCGAAATTATTCATTCCCTGAACGGACTTGCTATTGCTTCTCATGTTGACAGGGAAAGATTCAGTCTGATCGGTCAGTTAGGATTTATTCCTGAAGGATTAGCTTTAGACGGTCTGGAATTATCAGCAAGATATACTTATGGTAAAAAGGAGCTTGATTTTCCGATGTCATCCGGTTTTCCTCTCGTCACTTTCTCCGACGCTCATTATATCGATGATATTGGAAAGGCTTCCACTACTTTCTTGATTGATGATATAACCGTAAATGAATTGAAGAAAGCATTAAAGAATCAAGATGGAAGATCTATCTTTGCATATACTTGATGTGGTTGAGAATTCAATTACAGCAAATGCTTCCAAGATCATCATAAAAATTAGGGAGGAAAAAGAAAAAGATTTGCTTGTAATCGAGATAAAGGATAATGGTAAAGGAATGAACGAAGAAACTGTCAAAAAAGTACTCGATCCATTCTACACAACCAGAACAACTCGAAGAGTGGGATTAGGACTTTCTCTATTGCAGCAAGCTGCGAAAGAGAGTAATGGAGATTTTGAAATCAATTCAAAACCGGGTGTTGGTACTGAAATCAAAGCAAGTTTTCAAGACAGTCATATAGATCGTAAACCAATCGGAGATATGAACAGTACCATTGTTACTTTGAT
>DRTC01000378.1 GCA_011372345.1 Candidatus Cloacimonadota bacterium | reverse complement strand
TAAATAATACAATGTACATCTTCCGTAAAATCTTTCATACTTTCAGGAAAATGGTAAACTCCTTCTTTGATCTTTTTCGCTCCCACAGATTCCTGCATTTTGATGGATGCCGTGTTTTTCTTGTTGGGAGAGCCTTCAACTGCTTTGGCATCGGTATGTTCGAAAATGTAATTTATCAATGCCTTTTTTATCTCTTTTCCAAAACCATTTCCCCAGAATTCGGGTAAAAGTTTTATATCAGTTTTAGAAATTCCTTCTTCATCCGGAAATCCTAGTTTTGTTTCTCCGATCAAAGTTCCGTTTTCCTTAATTTCAACCAGCAATAATCTGTCAAACTCGGAATTGGATTGTTCTGATATTTGCTTACTGATTCTCTCTTTTGAAATTCGTAAACCTTTGGGAAATCCGACGAATTTCATCACCTTCGGATGATTCCAGAGTCTATGATAAAACTCGACATCTTTTTCTGTGTTTTCTGCTTTTCTGATGATCAGCCTTTTTGTTTCGATTATTTTTTTCATATTTCACTATCCTGTAGCACAGAATTGTATTCTGTGAAAAAATTTGTGAAATTTAACACATTTTACAAAAATGTGCTGCTAAAATTCCGCTTTCACTTCCACTTCTATTTTATGAACATCATCCCGTTCCGGGTAACTATCTCCAGAATACTCAAAGCTCGCAGATGTATAGCTGTTCACTTTATAATTCAGGCTGATGTTCCACTTAAAAATATTACCGTTCTTTTTGTCATTTAAAAAACTCAAATATGACGAACCTTTTCGAAAATTCCTCTTATAACTAAACTTTGAGAAGACTCTATATTTCCTTTTAATAAAATAAGTTACGGTTTCTGTCAATTGAATGCTGTCTATTTTAAAATCATTTTCTTCCCCGGATTTATTAGTAATTTCCCGCGAAAGATCAAGGTTTGAATTCAGAGTTAAATCCGAAATAAATCTATTTCTGATATCTAATTCGACCATATGAATTTTACTTTCTGAATTATATAAAGTTTTCTGCTCGCTAATATTCTCATAGGTCAATTCAAAATTGCTGTTCTTAACAGAAAGCAGTCGTAATCCTGCTTCCCAGGTTTGCTGATCATTTTTCTCGACTTCTTCGTTGTAACGGCTATCGAGATTTTTTTCCGTCTGGAACCGAAATTTGGTGGTTAATTTTCTTGGAATAAAGTCATACCAGAGCGTTTGCTGAAAATCGGTTCGTCCGAAGATCGTTGTTTCTTCATCCATCAGAAATTCGGGATTTAAAAGATAAATATTCAATTTATTATCAGAAGTCGAATTTTCAGTAATGATCAGGTTTGTTTCGGTTTGAAATTTTTTCCAAAAAGATTCTGTGATCACTTTTGGATTCAGATATAATGAAAAATTAGCATTAACTTCAATCGACATTTCAGGATTCGAATAATCAATCTCTTTGATGATCCAATCGTAATCTCCATCATCTGTGAAAACACCTGTACTGTCGTACAATCCCAAACCTTCTCCTACATATTCCAATTCTCTTATTTTGGGATAATACTCGATATTTTTTAGGGCATAATTCGTGTTCAGGTCAACTGCATCCTTTAGCAAAGAATTTCTCACAGTTATCTTTGCCTGGTCAAATTTATCATCGTTTTTGATCTCCCTATGAGAATAATCGATGTTTACTTGATGATGCTTGAAATTCAAAGTATTCTTCAAATTAATTGTTTGCGATTCCTGTTTTCTTTTCCATGAATTTTCCGAATTTAAGGAATCGAACTGTTCCTGTTTATATGAGATCAAAGCAGACCAATTCCTCGTATTCAAAGAAGAAATGTAGTTTTTTATAAACTTGTTTTTTTCTCCAAACCTGAAATTATCATAATCTTCAATTTTCCTGACTTTTGAAAAAAAATCAGTTCCGATTTTAATTTTTCTGAAAGAATAATCCCCATTAAAAGTATGCTGTTCCTGTTTGGAAATTTCAGTTAATATTTGTGGATTTTCCTCATAATTTTGAGTCCAATCTAAAAAACGATAATAAATTTTTGGAAGAATCCATTTCTGCTTGAAATTGGTAGTAATGGATAAATAATCCTGTTTTGCATAATCTTCTGCATTTTTTTTCTTATATTTGATATTGGGAGAAAAATAATCGAGAATGTTCAGACTCAAATCAGCTGAATATTCTGTTGTTTCCAGAGTATCGGGAAACTGTGTAAGTTCATAAAAATCGAGAGGAGTCTCGATATCAGCAAAAGTCGAGAGATTTTTGGAAATATTCCTGTAATGTAGTTTCAAATCAGGATCTATTTTATCGTAATCAGGAAAAATATTCACTCCGAGATGAGCAGCATAACCATTATTATCTTTTTTATCAAGATTGGAGAAAGTATTCTTATCTAAAACTGTGAAAATCCCTTCCGCTTCCAGTTGATAAATATCTCCGGAAAAATCGATATTCATGTCGTAATTCGCTTTATTTTGAGGAGCGATCAATTTTCTTTTGAGAACATAATTTCCCAGATTCACGCCTTCATAAATGTAATCATAAGTATCGGAATTGTAGTTATAATCACCATTTTGATAACCAACATAAGTCGCATGCAGATTATATTTTCCAGTCGAATCCGCACCCACATAAATAAAATCGCTTCCCTCTAAAACATATAAACCTGTTCCCTCCTCGACCTCGTAAATTCCATTTCCCCAGGCTTGTTCATCACCTGCAATTTTCAGAGAATCGAGGTCTTCTTCGAAAAATTCGTACTGTAAAGGATTATTCTTATCGTCATTCTGGACTGCAAGAAAATTCCTGATCTTTATTTTTTCAAAGAGTTTTACTTCAGAAGATGCGAGATACATATTTTGCCGATAATTTTCATCGGAATATTGGAAGGAAACGAGAATAAAGGAGTTGGAAGTAAGAAAATGCTGGTTGGTAAAAGTTATGCTTCCTTCCGCATAATTGATCGTATAATCGCTTCCGCGCTGCATTTTCATTCCGTTCAGATAAACTTCTTCTGTGCCTGGAACAACCAGAACTCCGCTCGTATTCTCGACCGAAAGATAATATGGTCCTTGCTTTGCTTCAATACCGTTAAAATTGACAGTTGTCTTTTTCCCTTTGGAAATTGCTAATGCACCGAAATACTTGTTTTCCTTGAACCAACCTGCTTTCAAACCTTCAAATTTGGGAGCATAATTGATGAACTGTGTATTTTTAAATTCCATTTCCAAATCACCGAAAGATATCTCATATTGCTTTCCGTAAAGTTTGATGAAAATCTGATCTAAACTGCTGATCTCTCGTGAATCTCCTTCCGGAGTGATGGGTGATTCGCTGTCCGAAAGTTGGGCTTCGATGCGGAGATTTTTTCCCAACTCTCCATTGATCTTGAGAAAAAGTGATTGATCGATATTGAAATCTTCATTGTTGGCAACTGAAACTGAAATGCTCTTGCTTCCGGTAATATTCAAATTTGTATCGGTGTAGAATTGTTTTTTCCTTTTTTTCTTCAGTCTGATCTCAGTACTGTCGGAAAAAGTTTGTTCTTCAAACAAAAAATACCTGCTGATCAAATCCTCCGGAAATATCAGGTATTCGATGGATAAATTTCCAATCTTATCCGAAAATACAATTTTCCCGTTCTGATAATCGAGATGATAG
>DRTC01000377.1 GCA_011372345.1 Candidatus Cloacimonadota bacterium | reverse complement strand
AAGCTTCGGGAGAAACTGATAATGCGGAATTTCTTTTTGTTTTTCCATCTTTATAGATGCACTCTAATTAATATTTTTTACTATTCTATCAAATGGATTTTTATTAATATAACTGCCATCAGGTAATTCCCAGACAATTCTACCATTTTTTGAATAAACATTTGGTATTCCTTTATCTCGATGGGATTGTTGTGCTTTTTTTATTGCTTTCTGGAATACCTTTGTCATTTCAATTAATAGTTCATAATTTTCAATCTTCAACATTTAAACTCCTTAAAAATAATTCAAACTTATCTTCATCGATTATTTTATATTCATCGTTGAAACCAAATGCTGCTTGAATAATATTCTCCTCGCCGTTATAAAATATCTGCCATTCTTCAACTAAATCTCTATATATATTCCAGAAATTATTTATACTTCGAGAATATCGACGAATTATGTCTTGTGTGGGAATATTATGTCCTCCTTCTTCAACTCGAATTCTTACTCGATCAATTGCTAACTCCACATTTTCAAGAAAAATATAAAGCAAAATAATCCTGACTTCTTTTCTTTTAAGTTTTTTTAGAAAAGAAATTAAGGATTTACCTGAAAGGGTTGATTCAATAACAAAGTCATTATTATTAGACATCAATTGTTTCAGTCGCTGGAAAAATTCTTTACCAGCCCTGATTTTACCTCCTTCTCGATCATCTGGATTAAACTGCTTTTCGATTTCATCAGCATTTAAAAAAGTTATATTTTTATCCTTGATGAACTCTTTCGCGAATGTTGTTTTACCGGTTCCATTTGCACCGGCAATCATATAGACAGTTTGTTTTTTCATCAAAACACTCGTAATTTTATTTCAACCTATCCTTGAAAGGTTCTCCCAGACTCAATTCCGTGATCACAGCAGCAATGGTCGAGAGAACTGAAAAAATAAATATTCGCCAGATATATTCTGCGGCAATGTTACTTTCAAATCCTAAATATACCGAAACGGAAGTATAAAGAATTCCGGTAAAAATTCCAAAAAAAGTCGTAGCAATAATTCGTTTCCAGAGATCGGCACCGGCACATCCCAGAGTAACAAATGATCCGAATAATGCTGTGAAGATCAGGATCAACCACCACAATGATTTCAATTCCGGTAAGATTCCCGTATCTGCTTGATAGAAATAATCAACAAATCCAAATACAGCAGAAGCGATCAAGGAATAGATAATTACATGCCAGTAACGGGCTTTCATAGGTTTTCTGAATTCCGCTCTTGAACTCATTCGCCGACGAATTGTCAAAGGCCAGTTATAAAACAGACCGTAAACCCAATGCTCCAACAAAGCTCCTCTTTCTCCAAAAACTGGAATAATATGAACAGCTTCTGTTGCCCAATGTCCAGCCATAAAACGGGCTAAAGCCGGATAACGATAGGTCATCTGAATAGGAAAAGCAAGATAACCGATATACTTGAAAAAAGCGAGGAATACTGCGATATTATAGTTCTTGAAATCTTTTTCTTTGATGACCAGAAAAACAACATACAATCCTCTCACCAGAGAACCGGGTGAAATGGGAATTACCTGGAAAAGGGCAATGATCCCGACTCCGATTCCCCAGGCTTCTACTCTCGGCATTTCCGGATGACTCAAAACATAGATCAAGGCAATGAGAACAGAAACAACCTGCGTTACCGGTAAAGTGCAGACATGAACCGCAAGACTTTTCAAATACTTCTGAATGTATGGTTCTTTGATCTGGGACTGGATAATTTCCGCATCATTATCACTTAACATGTGTTTTTTGCGACCTTCGGCAAGCATATCCATCAGCCATTCTTCGCGTAATTTCAGATCAAAATACAAACGGATCGGACGGATCAGGATGAAATGCAGTCTTTCTTTAAAATAGCTCCAATCTGTCAGGAATCTGTGTAGTCCAACAGGTAAAAGAGAGAATGGTAAATGGATTAGAAACAGGAGAAAAGATTTCGATAATTTCAGAGCATGAAGTTCGTCGATCCGTCCTGCACGATGCCAGAAAATCAATTTTTCCGAGATATTACCATTGATCGCTTTGATCAAATAGTTCCAACTCGACAGTATTTTAAAATAATGTTTTCGCCAGTCTGCTCTACCCGAAAACTTGATCAGGAATTTTCCCAGAAACGGGATAAATCCAATAAGATACAGCAAGATCAGGAGGAAACTATTTCGCTTCAGTTTTTCATTAGTTTTTTCATCGATGATATTCAGGATCTTCCAACCTTCCCGGGAATTTTTGAGGATAGTTGACCACAATTTTCTTTGATAAAAGAGTTTTACATGGTTATGAGTAATATCAGGAAGAGAATTTCGATAAATTTCTTCAGATGATTTAAGTTCTTCCAGCATTGATCTCATATCGGAAAATTCTTCCGGATACTCGTTTATGAATGATTCCAGTTTTTTAATACTTCCCCGATCGAACTGCACCAGACTTCCTTTAGCGATTCCCTTGAAAATAAGTTTAAAATCTCCCGGACTCATCGGCAGGAACGGAAGTAAAGCTAATCCGGCTCGAAAATCTACTGCTACCAGACCTGTTGTCGGATCGTTCTCTGTTTCCATCAGTTTCAGACAATTCGGCTGGCTTTTGCAGGTTGACCATTCATATTGCCGGGCAAATTCATAACCTCCAATATCGTGCAGTAATTTCACGAATTCTCTCATGAATATCTTTTTATGACGATATTCCGGTGATCCGAGAAACTCTTCCGAAACAGGTTTCCCCCGCAGCCACTTTTTCAGATAATCCATCCTGTTATTGACTTCGAGCTGCCAGGTTCTGCCTTCGATCCACTGGCTGATCTCACCACAGCTTCCGAGTTTATGATCAATAAAAGTCGCATATATGTCAACAACCGAAGTTTCAGTTCCAAACCTGATCTTCGCTGCTCTACGGATGAATTTCTGCCAGATCGCTCCTGCTCTCGAGGCAGCTGGATTAACTTGAAGCTGGAAAGGTCCTTGAAATCCAATCCAGTAAACTAAATTACGAAAGAATTTAGAGAAACCGGACGGCGGGATCAGGATTTTTATAGCGTAGGAATTTCCAACCTTTAACTCCTTAAACTGTTCATTCCCTGATTCAATTTCCAAAACCTTGACTTTATAAACCTGACCGGCAAAACCACCACCCACGAATTTTTCGATCAGTAATTTGATCCTACTTATATTTCCGGTAGAAACAGATTTGATCTCATATACAAGTTCTGTTCCGGGATCGTATCGTCCGATCCGCATCGGTCTGAATAATTTACATCTTTGAAAGCTGTCTGCTAATTGTCTGCAAGTTTCGATATTATATTCTACTGCCATTAATAATTTTTCTCCATTTCTTCTGTCATTACGAGGATTTCTCTTTCCGAAAAGAGACGGTTTCTTTTATTGTTATTCTCGAGGAATCTCCATCCAATATTAGTTATTCGATCTTACAACGCTTTAGATTCTTCGTAAGATGCTGTTGAAGGAATACTAGGAAGTACTGTGTCAACATACGATGACAGTTTGTTCATCTTACATAATCCTGTTTTTGGATT
Organism: Candidatus Cloacimonadota bacterium; assembly: GCA_011372345.1. NCBI lineage: Bacteria > Pseudomonadati > Candidatus Cloacimonadota > Candidatus Cloacimonadota bacterium. Next base: position 3,788 of record DRTC01000377.1, on the reverse strand, counting down.
CTAATTTACAGGTAAAGTGATCACGAACTTCGTTCCTTTCCCAACTATCGAATAGACATTGATCTTACCTCTGTGAGCAGAGATTATCTGATGAACCAGACTTAATCCCAGACCAACTCCATTAGTTTTAGTAGTAAAGAAAGGATCGAATATCTTTTTCATATTTTCTTTGGAAATTCCTTCACCGGAATCTGAAAACTCAATTATTATTTCTTTTTTATGAGGATCAAATGATGACTCGATATTCAGGATCCCTCCGTCCGGCATCGATTCTTTGGCATTTAAAACAAAATTTAAAAAAGCCTGTTCCAGCCATTTCTGATCCATCATTATTTCAGGGATGTTCTCATCTTTATTTATCTTTATCTTAATATTACTTTCCAGGCATCTGGGAGAAACAAGTTTGATCACTTCAGTAATGATCTCATTGATATTACCTGATTTCAGAGAAATAGTACGCGGATTAGCAAAATCCAGAAGTTCTTTGATAATTTTATTAGCATTTTCAGAGTTTCTTAAAATGATCTCCAGAAATTGTTTCAAATCATCATTCAATTCGAATTTATTCAAACAGAATTGGGCAGAAGAACTGATATTCCCTAACGGATTTCGTATTTCATGAGCAATTCCCGCTGATAGTTCTCCGATTCCGGCAAGTCTTTCCGAACGGAGAAGTTGTTTCTGCATTTCTTTTCTTTCGGTAATGTCTTCACAGGTCGTTACAATCGCGATTGGATTTCCTTTATTATCCTTAACCACATTGGAAATCAACCAGGTTGGGAAAATTGAACCGTCCTTTCGGACATTTTTACTTTCCCGTATCAGTCCGGTCCATTTTTTTATCTGTTTCAGGGAAGTCCTTCTTCTTAAATCCTTTGGAGCGAAGATCTTCACATTCTTCCCAATCAATTCCTGAACTGCATATCCGTGCAATTCCGCATCTGCAGGATTCGTATAGATTATTTTACCGTTTATATCTGTTATTGTAACTCCAAGGCGAAGTGTTTCCACAGCTTCTTTGAGTTCGCGTAATTTTTTTTCCGATTGCTTCTGTTCTGTCAACTCCCGGGCAATTCCCATAATTCCAATAGTTTTTCCTTGATGATCACAAATAACAGAAGCGGAGAAAAAACTATGAAAAAGTTCTCCATTTGCTCTTTTGTTCATAACTTCGAATGTGCTTTTCTTCTTCTTTAAAGTTATTTCCAAAATTTCTGCTGCCTGCTCTTTTTTTGAAAACAAGGTGTTGAAGGGCTTCTCTTTTATATCTTTTTTTGAGTAACCGAAAATTTCTTCTGCTGCTCGATTGAATTCCACGATTTTCTCGTCTTTATTAATGGTTATGATCATATCGAGAGAACTATCAATAATATTTCGTGTATATTCAACCGATTGTATTAGTTTCTTTTCCAGTTTGTGTTTATGAAATGCCATTTCCACGATCGCATACAATTCTTTTTCTTCAAACGGTTTGAGAATATAACCGTAAGGAATGGTTGTCTTCGCTTTCTGCAAGGTTTGTTCATCAGCATAAGCGGTTAAATATATGATAGGAATATTCCAGCGTTCTATTATCTTTTCCGCAGTATCGATACCACTCAAATCACCTTTTAGAATGATATCCATCAAAATCAGATCAGGTTTATGTTTTTGTATTTGAGCAAAAACCTCTTTCCCGGAAACAGCAATTCCGGAAACTTCATACCCGAATTTTATTAAGATCCTTTTGATATCTTTGGAAATTATTTTTTCATCTTCAACGATGAGGATACTTTTTTTGTTCATCCCTGTCCTTTATATTACCGAATTATTAATTATAATTCATGCTGGATTTGAAACAAATTTGGTCGGAAAATTGTCAAGGATTAAAGTGGTGCTGTTTAGAAAATACGAATGTAAAACAGAAGTATGATGATTATTCTACTTTAACTACACACTTTATGTATGGAAAAAGTTAAAGAAAAAAGAACAAACATGGCTGTTTGTTTTTACATTCGATTAAAACTTGAATTTCAGTGTTGATCCAACTTCATAAAGAGAGTATTCTTTATCTTCGATCACGAAGTCAAAGATAGAATCTGTATTTCTCTTTTCAAAATTATAGAATATCTTTGCAGAAAATTTCTTACTGAAGGTTATTTTAAAATTGTTATTGATCCTCATAATTTCGTCATCTCTGCCGTAATGGTAGGAATCATTTAGATATTCGGATTGGAAATACCTCTGCTCGAATTTCAAACTTGAAGATAGATCCAGTTTATATCTGAAAAGATTCAAAAATTTTGTAAAAGAAATTCTGCCAAAATAGATATTCGCCTGATATGAAGCATCTTTTATCACATCGATCCTTTCCGGTTCATTGAAGGCATCTTCGGCATCAGCATTGGAAGTTTTATAGGAATAGCGAGTATTTATTTTCAGATTTTTGGTGATGTTCAAGCCAAGACCGAACCTGTTTTCAATATTCTTTGCATCATATTCCGTAAAGTATTCATTATAATAAAGTTGGGAAAATTCAAACTTATAATCCAGATCGATCAAAGAAAGGAGTTTCCAATTCAGAAAAGAATTATACACATTTTTTGAGTAGGAAAAATTGCGGTAAATACTTTCTTCTTCAAGAACACTTTGATATTGCCTGAGATAAATCTCTGGATAAAAATAATAATTCAAAGAAAAATTTACTTGTTTGCTCAAATATTGGATTAATCCAAAATTAACATAATTATTATCTTTAATATAATTGTTGTTGTACTTATCGAATTTATAGACAAATTTATTGATTTGGGTGTGTCCGGCAAAAATTCTGTGTTTTAACCTGAAATCGAATTTCACGGAAGTTATAAAATCATCAAGAGTATCGATCTGATATTTTGCAATATTGGTATTATTTTTAAAATCGGAAATATCCTGTTTGGAATATTTTAAAATATTGCTTTGATAATAATTATCGACTTCTAAATATGAATAAAAATCGAATGTTTTTGCAGATAAAAATGAGCAGATAATAATGAAAGATAAGAATATTATTTTTTTCATTCTGTAGAAATTCCTATAGCAGATTTACTGATATAAAACCGGAAGAGCAAATTCCGGTTGGAATCGGTGTCTTCAATGCGGATATGATGCAATCCTTTTTCCAGTTTGATGATATTTGTATCACCGGTTGAAGGTATTTTAGTGCGGTCATTTTTGAGGATCGCCTTTTTTGATTTATAAGCATTATCCTCGAAGGTCATCAGCAAGGCATCATTATCATAAACATAATAGCGATAATTCAGCCTGTTAATGAGGTTATTATCGAAAATCATCCTGCTGATTATTTTAAGCAGGATCGGACCTTCCAGTGTAAACTCGATACTTCTGGAATTGGAGGTATAACAGGTATAGGATCGATCATCGATCGTTAATATCTCTTCGTGTTCATATTTTTCTGGTGAATACCTGATAAAATCGATATTCCTGTTTGATTGTGCATATTTTTTTGCTGAAATCTTTACTAACAGTTCTACATCAGATAGATTTTTTAAAACAATTTTCCGGTTGGGATCATTCATTGGATATTTATAAAGATTATAGGATGAAACCGTTTCTCCTCCCAATCCCTTGGAAATATTGCTTTTGTTTACTGTTTTTTCAATAATTTTGTGTTCATCTTCAAGTGTTAATTCATATTGATAGGAATTTATATTTTCATCTTTAATAATTATTCTGGTGAATATCTTCAAAGTGTCGATATCAACGGTTGAGAATCTCAGTTCTTTATTTTTACGGACAAGGTAATATTT
>DRTC01000376.1 GCA_011372345.1 Candidatus Cloacimonadota bacterium | reverse complement strand
TTAACCTGCTTCGTTTTTTTCAGTTTTTTAAATTTTTGATAATCGAACTCCCCGTTTGTCAGAAGTTTCGGATCATTTCCCAGCAGGTTGATAAAATATGATTCGACCTCGTTTTCATCGACTGTAATTCCGTTTTGTTTTGCATAAATAATAATGAGTTGATCATTTATCAGATCTTTTAATGCTAAATCTCTGATTTGAAAAAATGAAAGATCGAAATCACCTTCATAATCCTGCATTTTTTCGTGGAGCTGTTCCAGAGTTATTTCGTATGAATTGACAGTAGCGATCGTTTCTGCTGAAATAGTATTAAAGAAGAAAAACAGGATAAAAATTAAGATCGGTGTAAAACAAACAGCCTTGTTTGTTTCTTGAACTTTGTTTGTTCCCAATATTGGATCAAGTATCAGATATTTTTTCATTTTTCGTTTTTCCATAACAGTTTTTGGTTTGAAATCCGATTCCCAATCTGGATTGGGAACGATGTAAAACAAACAGCCTTGTTTGTTCCAAAGGAAGTCTGCTCAAATTGAGTTGTTAAAAGAAATGAAATTTGGATTTCTATTTCACAACTTGGGCAAGTTGATTTACAGGTTTTCACAAGCGGGTGTTGGGAACGATGCATTTGCTTACCTGGAAAATATTTTGTTGAAAGTTTTCCTGAAAATGTTTACTTTCTCTTTTTTTTGCGGAACGATTATATTTTTGGGAGCAGCTGCAAGTTCATTTAATATCTTATTTTCATTTTCAATTTTATTAAAAGCCATTTTTAAAGTTGCGTAAAGTTCTCGTTCTCTGATTGGTTTGAGAAGATAACCATAGGGAAATGATTCTGCTGCTTTCTCGAGAATATCATCATCAGCATAAGCAGTCAGGAAAACGATCGGAATCTCTAATTGGTGATGGATTTCTCTGGCAGCATCAACTCCTGACATATCACCATGCAGCCTGATATCGACAAACAGCATATCTGGTATTAATTCCTTTGCTAATTTGATTGCTTCCTCTCCATTATCTGCCATTCCGACAACTTCATAACCAAATTTTATTAAATATTGTTTAATATCTTCAGCGATTATTATTTCATCTTCAACAATTATGATCCGTTTTTTCATTATTCAACTTCCGTTTTATCTGCAGTAGTTATTACAGTTTCGATTTGTAAGAACAGCGAGGAGTTGAAATAAAACTTCTTTTCAAGTCGCCTTCTTGTTTCAAAACGATGTTGAAAGGTACTAATAATTAGAAAAGTGAGTTTAGGGATTAACATTTTTCAAGAAGATTTTTTCTTTAATTGCTTTTAATATTTCATTTAGCACATTTTGCTTTTTAATTTTTCTGCTTTTTTCTATCCTGGAAGAAAGATACTCGGTAATTCTCTTATCTTTTTCAATATTGTGAAATGTCATTTTCAAAGTTGCATAAAGTCTATTCTCATCGATCGGTTTAATTAAATAACCATATGGAACGGATTCAGTTGCTTTTTCGAGGAATTCATCATCGGAATACGCGGTAATAAAAATTATCGGAATATGGAGTTTTTGATAGATTTCTTTTGCTGCATCGAGTCCGGTACAATTACCTTCCAACTTGATATCCATAAGAACCAGATCCGGTATAAAATCCTTAGCCATCCGAATTGCTTCATCACAGGTTGCTGCAATTTCGACTACTTCGTAACCGAAATTAATTATGTATAACTTGAGATCTTCAGAAATTATCTTCTCATCTTCAACAATTAAAATTCTTTTTTTCATATGATTATCCAATCTTAAAATTTATAGTTCCTTTGCTCCAATCTGCTTAATATCTGTTGATGGAGAAGAGAAAGCGAAAAAGATAAGGGAACGCTTTTTTGTGAACTTCTTATGATCCGGTATGCTTCCTGAATTCGATCGTGAGCCAGGTAAATCTTGATCAGTTCGATATAATTTGCAGGATCGGTCGGTGATATTTTGATACTACTTAACAGGTTATCAATTGCCTGTGATGTCCTTCCTATCTTTTCGCTGGCAATTCCATACAGTCTATAAAAATGCGATGAATTAGCTTTCAATTTCTCCGCTTTCTGAAATTCAACAAACGCTTTTAGCCAGTTTTTCTGATTTGAATATGCCAGACCTTTCAAATAATGAAAAGTTCCCTGTTTTCCAAAAATATTTTCAGCTTTATTCAGATAACCGATAGCTGTTTCAAATTGTTTTTTTGTAAAATATAATTCAGCCAGAAAAACAAAAGGTATTTCCGAAGTTAGTTTTAAAGTAATGACTTTTTTTAAAATTTCAATACTATCATCAATGCGGTTGATTTTCGAATATGCAAATGCTCTATTATAAAGAAGTTCCGGTGTTTCATCCTTAATATTTTTATAATAGTCCAAAGCAATTCTATATTCGTTCAAGGATAGAAAACAATTCCCGATCCTCATCAGGATAAAGTCTTCATCTTGTTTGAATGAGAGAGCTTTCTGATAGATGGAGATAGCTTTTCTGATCAAGCGTTTTGCATAATAGATATCTGCTAATTCCTGGTATAAAGAGATTTCTGTTGGAAATTCCCGGATTCCATCCTGGAGAAGTTTAGTAGCTTTCAACCAGTTTCTTTTCTTTTCCAGTTTAGCTTGCCAGATAATATTAGTGACCTTTTTCATATTTTCTCAAGATTTTTAGAAAATAAATTTTCTAAGATCGAAATTATTTCCTTTTCATCCGTACTGGTGTTTATTAATTTCCTCACAACAGCACTGTTTTTATAACCTTTTGTGTATCGAGATAAATGTTTTCTCATCTCTCTTATAGCCTTCATTTTTCCTTTATCTGCGATCGATAAAGAAAAATGTTCCTTTATTAATTCTAACTTCCAAGTAAAATTTACAGGTAAAGTTTTTCCAGTCAATAAAAAATCTTTTATTTCTTTGAAAAGCCATGGTTTTCCGATTGCTCCTCTACCGATCATGATAGAATCACAATTAGTTGTTTCAAACATTTTTTGAGCATCTGAAACTGAATCTATGTCGCCATTTCCAATTACGGGGATAGAGATATTATTTCTTAATTTTTTGATCAGATTCCAGTCACTTTTCCCGGAAAACATTTGCGTTTTTGTTCTGGGATGTAAACAGATCATATCAGCTCCAGACTGTTCCAGCAATTTGGCGAAATCGACAGCATTAATATTTTGAGCATCCCAACCAGAACGAATTTTTACTGATAAGGGAATATCATTTAGAATTTTCTTTATTTTCCTGACGATTTTACCAGCAGTTTCAGGATTTTTCATCAAAGCAGAACCTGCTCCTCTGTTAACGACTTTTCTAACCGGACATCCCATATTAATATCGATAAAATCCGGTTTTCTTCCAAGAATGATTGCTGCTGCTTTAACCATTATTTCCGGATCAGAACCAAAGAGTTGTATTCCAAAAGGTCTCTGAAAATCAGTGAAATCTGCAAAAATTAGACTTCTTTTTTTATTGTGAATAAGCCCGTCTGCACTGATCATTTCGCTGACAACAACATCTGCACCCATTTTTTTACAAATTATTCTAAATGAGTTGTCTGTAAATCCGGCAAGAGGTGCTAACCAGATCTTTTTATCTGTTAAATGAGGATAAACACTTTTCATTCAAGACTGAAGATCTTTAAGAAAATAAATGCAGATCCCGGCAGATACTGATACATTTAAAGATTCGATTTTATTAGATACCGGAATTTTTATTTTATGATCAGCAATTTCTATAATTTTTTTAGAAATACCGTCAGCTTCCGAACCGAGAACCAAGATAATGTCATCGTTGAATTTTTGGAGTTCAAAAAGATTTTCTGCATTTTCCATTGTTGTGGCAATTATTTTACTTTCCTGTTTTTTTAGCCATTCCTGATCATGGATTTCGATAGGAAAGGAAAAAACAGTTCCCATTGACGCTCGAATAACTTTTGGATTGAATATTTCACAACAATCCGGGGAAATGACAATTCCTGAAATACCAGCTCCGGTTGCTGTTCTGATGATCGTTCCAAGGTTCCCCGGTTCTTTGATTTGATCAAGATAAAGTAAAAATCGTTTTTCTTTTATCGGAACTGTTTTAATTTTAACTAATCCCGCTATGTTAGAAGGTGCTTTGGTTGAACCAAATTTTTCCAGCTGCCATTGTTCCGCAAAAAAGACTTTCCCACAGGTTATTTTTTTCCAATCGTATTTTTTCTGGTTTGAGATGAATATTTCTTCGATCTCAATCTCATTTTTATGAAGCTGCTCGATCAATCGATAGCCTTCAACCAGTACTTTTCCTTCTAATTCTCGATATTTTTTTTGTTTAAGTCTGATCAATTCTTTGAGATGATTGTTTGATAGCTTCATTTGTGATAATTAACAAACAGGATTGTTTACATTAACTGAAAAAATTTATCTCTCCTGTCTTCGCTTTATTTCTTTTCTTTCAAACCTTGAACC
>DRTC01000375.1 GCA_011372345.1 Candidatus Cloacimonadota bacterium | reverse complement strand
CGCCGTTGAAAATCGGTTGCTGAACAGTAATACCGTTATTAAAAGAAGTTTTGTAAATGCCTCCGCTCATTTCAGCACCGGAGAAAGGAATATAATTTCCATTCGGTATTCCATCAGGACCAAAAACAGGAATTTGCATAACTTCAGATGCTTCTTTGTAAGTATCATCATCAAGCCTGACCATAGTCGAATTAAAGGCAACTTTGGGTAGAAAATTTGTGAAAGCATTCTTTTCTCCCCAACTTGCAGATGCTAACGAATTTTTCTCTGATAATAGATCTTTATTATGTTCTTTAGCCAACCGTATGCTTTCATCAAGAGAAATATCTTTAGCGAAAACCTGTGATATAGTTAGAATTACGATTAACAGTAATATTGTTTTTTTCATTTTTTGTCTCCTTTATTTTGATTTATATTTTTGTTTAAATGCTCCTTGTATTATAAAACTACTTATGAAGTTTGCGATTATAATAACTAGTATAAATATGAATAAAATGCACTTTATCATTAATTTCATTTTACCTTTTTTCTAATCCGATAAACATTATATTAACTACATCATCAACAATGTTGTTCAGATCCATTTCCTGTTCATTATGCAAAACAAAATAGCTGATTCCCCAAGTTGTTCCGGTGATCATATAAATTACAGAATCAATCGAATGGTTCACAAAAACATTATTATTAATTCCTTCAGATATGATTTCCGTTAATAATTCCTTTTCAAATTCATCGAATTTATTTTTTTGTTCAAATGCAAATTGTCTCTGTTTTACAGATAAATCCTCTCTTAATATCAAATTGAAATACCTTTTCTGACTTTTGAATGAAATCAATTTTTCCAGGATAAATGCGTGGATTTTATTTTTAGGCGTATCTTGTTTGGCAACCGCGTTTCTGATATTATCCTGTATCTTTTTCATATCACAATCGAACATAGCATTCATAATATCTTCTTTGTTTTTAAAGTAATAGTAGAGTGCGGTATTTTTCATTCCGCATTCTCGGGCTATATCATCCAGAGTAGTTTTTGCGAATCCGTATTTTTGAAACACAACCGAGGCTGCTCTTAAAATATCTTCTCTTTTATCCACATTAAACTCCTTTTTAAAGATTTGAATAATTTATAATAATCTTCAAAAATTTAACTAGGGTTTTAGTGTCAAGTTTTCTTATTTATTTTTTTATGCTTTTTGAATTGTTTATTTTATTATGATTTATTTAGATTTAGATATTTTGAAAGTTCTGTATTTTATTGAATAGCTACTAATGTTTTGCGTGTGTGGTACTCTTTCACATTTTCTTTCATTCAGAACACTGACACGTTTGTTAGCCACAGCTTTTGGATAAAACAATTTATGTCAATTAGTCAGGATTTTTATCATTTTTTTTTATTGGTGATTTTAATATGTTTTAGCAAATTTACTGAAGTAGATTCTATACAATCAACGGGACCATCTTTTATTTTTTAGTACATTCCCATAAAGAATTTAATTGATATGAAAGCTTTCTGGTTATACTTGTCGGATCATAAACTTTTAAGAAAGCATACAAAATAACTGAAATGAAAGTATGATTTAGGTTACATCTTCCCGTGCCTTAAAATCGAAATAAGCAGCCCGAATCCCATAATTCCCGCTCCTACAAATCCTACAATTCCGATGATCGGAACTTCATTCCACAAAGGTGGAATTTTGGAAAGTACGATTAACGATGAGCCGATAATGAGGGCAGCGAGAACAATGGCGAAAGCAATGCGGTTGCTGATCTGATCATGTTTAACGAGCATCGGTTCCAAACCTTTATGTTCGAATTCTACTTTTAACTTTCCTGTTTTGATCTGCCGGATAATTTCCCTGATCTCAAAAGGAAAATCCTTGAATAAAAGACGAAATTCCGCCACAGATGAATACAAATCTTTTGCCAGTTTAACAGGGTCCAATCGCTTTTTAAGTAGATTTTTTGCAAAAGGTTCAATGTGTGCAACCATATCAAAATCAGGGTCTAATATCGTTCCGACTCCTTCGATGGTTATCAATGCTTTTGAAAGCAGATAAAAATCCGAAGGTAATCTCAATTTGAAATCTATCAGCATTCTGAAAAGTTTGTTCAAAAACTCACCGACTTTTATTTCTATCAAAGGAATATAAGCATACTGATTGATCAGTTCGGAAACCCGTTGTTCCAATTGATCCCGATTTTCAATATTATAAGTTCCCGTGAGCCGGAGAAGCGTTTCGGTTATTTTCTTTGAATCTTTATTCACGACTCCCACGATAATATTTCCGAGATAATCCTGGTGTTTCGGCAGCAAAGTTCCCATCATTCCGAAATCGAGGAAACAGGTAATATTATCTTTCATTATGAGGATATTTCCCGGATGAGGATCAGCGTGGAAAAAACCGTGTTCAAATATTTGTTTCAGAACAAGATCACAACCTCGATCTGCAATGAGCACAGGGTCATTTCCAGCTTCTCTTAACGATTTTAGGTTTGATACTTTGATGCCGTCGATAAATTCCATTGTCAGGATTTTTTTTGTTGAATAAGCTCTATAAACTTCAGGAATATAGATAGTCATATCGGTTTGAAAATTTCTTGCAAACCTTTCTATATTAGAAGCTTCAATATCGAAATCAATTTCTTTACGGATAGAGCGTTCAAATTCTTTTACCGTTTCAACCGGATTCAATATTTCCATTTCAGCGATGTGTTTTTCCATTAAAAGGGAAAAGTGAAACATTATTTCCAAGTCTGTTTCGATAATTTTTTGAATTCCGGTGCGTTGCACTTTAACCGCAACTTTTTCTCCACTGAATAATTCAGCTTGATAAACTTGAGCTATGGAAGCAGAAGCAATCGGATTTGTATCAAT
>DRTC01000374.1 GCA_011372345.1 Candidatus Cloacimonadota bacterium | reverse complement strand
TATTGACCTCTATCTTCTTATTAACCACCAACTTAAGTTGGTGGTTAATGAAACAGGAAAAAGTATTAACCGTTTTAACGGTTTCTAATTTTATTGAATTTGACCTTTTTAGAGTGGACTCAATTAATTTTAGGAAGAACTTTCGTGTCTTTTCGTGTGTTTCGCGGGTATAAACAATGACCACAAGAAAGAAAACAAAAGTCATCAAACTTGGAAATGTCCTGATCGGTGGAAACAATCCCATTTCCATTCAATCGATGACGAATACAGATACTCGTAATGTCGAGAGAACTGTTCAACAAATTCGAGAATTGATTCCTGCCGGATGTGAAATAATCAGAGTTGCTGTACCGGACATGGAAGCAGCAAATGCTCTGAAAGATATTAAAAAATCTATCTCTATTCCTTTAATTGCTGATATTCATTTTGATCATAAACTGGCGATAGCTGCCATTAAAAACGGTGTTGACGGACTTCGACTCAATCCAGGCAATATCGGATCGCAGCAGAATGTCCTGAAAGTAATCGAAGCTGCGAGAGAAAGAAAAATTCCCGTCAGGATCGGAGTGAACAGCGGTTCTTTATCAAAAGAGAAAATCAGGAAATACGGAGTAACTGCTAAAGGAATTGTGGAAAGTGCTCTCGAACATGTTTCAATTCTGGAAAAAGCAAAATATTATGAAATGAAGATTTCCGTGAAAGCTTCGTCAGTTCCTTTAACCATCGATTCTTATCGTCTTTTAAGCGAAAAAGTAGATTATCCGCTGCATCTGGGAGTTACGGAAGCAGGAACGGAATTTTCCGGTACTATCAAATCCTCGATCGGGATCGGAACACTTCTCTCAGAAGGAATCGGTGATACGATCAGAGTGTCTATAACTGCTGATCCGATCAAAGAAGTGCTGGTCGCCAAAGAAATCCTGAAATCGCTGGACTTGAGAAAAGGACTCAAAATTATTTCCTGTCCGACCTGCGGGAGAACTGAAATCGATCTGATTACCATTGCCAAAGAAGTTGAGAAAAAATTGAAACCATTTTCAGAATATGATCTTACGGTTGCAGTTATGGGATGCGTTGTTAATGGTCCGGGAGAAGCGAGAGAAGCGGATTTTGGAATTGCCGGAGCAAAAGGAGAAGGACTGATCTTCCAGAAAGGAAAGATCCTGAAAAGAGTTCCTGAAAATAAATTGATCAATGAATTGATCAGAACGATTGAGGGATATTTAGAAATTTGAAATGTGATGTCTTTCTCACTCCCAAATTCCATTTGGGAATGGAATTTTAGAAAAGTTTCACTTTGAATTTTTATGTTGAGGATGAGAATTATCGAAATAAAATTTCTGAACCAATTGTGTTCCCTCATCATCGTGCCGATGATGTTAAAAATTTGGGAACAAGTAAGGAAATCAGCAATTTGAAATTTGAAATTAGAAATTTACCTTTCTTTATCTTCCTGTCACCTATTTCCTTTTTCCTTCTTCTTTTTTTCTTATTTTTTCAATTTAGTAACGCTGAATTATTAATTGGAGATATTAATTTCGAAGGTAATTACTTCATAACTGATAAAGAACTTCTATCAACGATCTCATCCGATCCGGGTGGATATTTTAGTCAGAAAATGCTAAATGAAGATGTTCAACGAATTTCCGATTTTTATGTTAAAAAAGGATTTTATCAGATCAAGATTCATTCTCCTGAAATAAATACGATCAGTCCCGAAAAGATCGATGTTCTTTTCAAGATCGAAGAAAATGAGAAAATGACCATCGCTGAACTGATCCTGAAGGGTAATCGTTATATTTCCGAAAACAAAATATTGGAATCGAATCCCGCAAAAAACATTGATTTAAAACAACTTTCTATTCTCATTCAAAATATTGCGGAATATTATGCTTTCAATGGTTTTCTTTTTGCTGATGTGAAGATCGATAGTTTAGTTCTAAAAAATAATCAAACAAAAGCATATATTTCAATTTCCGAAGGTGATTTTTGTGAATTTGAAGAATATAAATTCAAGGGAAATAAGACCACCAGAAGCAGCACTCTTCTTAAAATATCTCAAATAGATAAGATCGAAAAAGTAAATCCCATGGTTCTGAATCGGGCAGCAGAACTCATCCGGAAAAAAGAATATATTCATGATTGCAGTTTGATCCCTTTAAATCATAAACAATTACTTTTTAATATCGAAGAAGATAGAATGACATATCTCTCTGGAATTCTCGGTTATGATAATTCCCAGGAAAAGAAAAACCGGTTAACCGGATTTGTGAACCTTGATTTCCTGAATCTTTTCGGGACTGATAGATCGATCTCTCTGCGATGGGAAAAATTGTCTTTTGATCGAAGTCTGATCGAATTGAAATATCATGAATCAGGACCGTTTTCTTATCCTGTCAGCGGAGATTTTTCTATTTACAGGGAAGAAGTAGATTCCACCTATACAAAATCATCTTATGAAACGGAAATTTATCTTTATAGTTTGATCAATAGATACGGAATTTATCTCGGTGTTGATGAAATATTTCCCGGTACGAGAAGACCTATAATCATAGATAAAACTTCCTATAAAAAAGCCGGTATTTTCTGGAATTTCAATAATACGGATTATTATTTGAATCCAACAAAAGGAAATGACCTTCTAATAAAATACTTTTACATTTTCAACCGGATAAACAGCGAAAACATCTCCAAACAGGCAGTTGAAGCTAAATTGATCAATTTCAGAAAAATATTTCAGAAACTCATTTTTGCGATCGGGCTGAATGCAAATGTCCTGGAAAATAAAAGTCTGTCTGAACTGGAATATTATTTTTTAGGAGGAAATTCCAGCCTGCGAGGTTTTAACGAGAATCAATTTTACGGTTATCGTGTTGGTTGGTCGAACCTTGAACTTCGTTACTTATTATCCCGCAATTCGAGAGCATTTTTATTCACAGATTACGGTTATGTGGAAAGCGAAGAATATAAATTTGGTCTCTTATTTGGATTCGGCTTTGGTCTGCGGGTCGAGACAAAACTCGGTCTATTGGGAATCGATTATGGTTTGAGTTATCAAGGCGGAGAATTCAGGAATCCTCTCGATGGTATCATTCATTTCGGGATCGAGATGAAGATGTGAAATTAGACCTTGCGAATGGTTTCTTGCGGAGGAAATTTTATTAATTAACCTTCGCAATGGTTGGAATCGAATTATGAATTATGAATGCTGATTGTTGATTGTTGAAGAAAAAAATGAATATCGAATTGTTGATCGTAAATCAACTTGCCAGGTTGAGGACATTTTAATCAAAATATATTTAAATCGAGAACAATTTGGCAAATTATTTTTCATATTTCTAATCTCCTGAATGGGAATGTTTTTTTGATTTGAAGATAAAATTAGGAAAACAGTAAATAAATTTTAAATTGTTGTTATGGTTTTGTAGCATATTTTAAGAAAGATTAAAAATGTTGCTATCTTTCCGAAGCTTCTCACGAAGGAATTCTATACATTAAGATTCGGAAAGTTACTTGTATTTGCATCCTTCCGAATCTTAATGTAAGAACAAGTGAAAGAAAACTTCGGAAGGGAAGATATATTTTGGAGGTTTTATGGAAGGAAAAGGTCAGATAAAAGTTGGAGTTTATGTCGATGTGCAAAATATTGCCATGAATGGAGGATTTGGTATGCAATATGATGTTCTGCGGGAATTTGCCTGCCGGAATAATGGAATTGCAGTCCGGCTGAATGCTTATGTTGCGTATGATCAAGAAATGGCAAGGATCAATCCGGAATATAAAAAAAAACAGGACAGATTTCATTCATCATTGAGAGATTTCGGTTATAAAGTTATCGCCAAAACTGTGCGCTGGTTTCATGATGAGCAGGGAAATAAATTCGGAAAGGCAAACGCTGATCTTGATATGGCTGTTGATACTCTGATGCAGTCGGAAAGGCTTGATTATGTTCTGATGGTAACCGGAGATGGAGATTTTATTCAAGTTGTGCGCGCTTTACAGAATAAAGGCTGCCGGGTAGAAACTCTTGCTTTTAACAATGTTTCCCATGCTTTAAGAAACGAAGCTGATCTTTTCACATCCGGTTATCTGATTCCGGGTCTTTTGCCAATAGAATACAATTATAAAAATCAGGATAAAAAAATAGTTCGCGGTGTTTGTTATTCTTTTCATCCTGAAAATGGACACAAAGGATATGGTTTTATGCGTTTTATGAAAGATATCAGCGGTGGCTTGTGGATAACGGATTCCAGAAAAAGAGAATCTCCTTTTGATACAGCGTTCTTTCACAGCAGTCAACTTCCTGAAAATATCGATATTTCGACCTTGCCTAACAGAGAGCAGATATTTGAGTTTGAATTAAAAAAAGGTAAAGAAAAGGGTTGGCAGACGGATAATATTAAATCTGTTTATCATTATTAATATAGCCGATTTTTGTAAAATGTGAATGTGCATTTTTTTTCACAGAATGCAATTCTATGCTACAGATAGAGTATCAAATTATAAAAGGAACGGAGTTCCCTGTTACAAAATAAAATGGAAAAAATTTATTCGGTCATCGATGTCGGAACAAATAATGTTCTCCTATTAATAGCAGGGAAAAATAAAGAGCGGATAAGAATTATTCATCGAAATTCTTTCACTTCAGCTCTGGGAAAGGATATGAAAGATGGTTTTCTGACAAAGGAAGCCTTAGACAGAACAAAAGTCATTTTAGAAGAAATTATCGAATTATCCAAAAAATATACGGATAAAATAATCATTATTGGAACAAGCTGCTCGAGGGAAGCAAAGAATATAAGCATTTTATCAGGATGGTTATGGAATAATTTCAGGATAAAATATAACATAATTTCAGGAGAAAATGAAGCTTATTTTAATGGATTAGCTAATATTAAAGAATTTCCTGATTTCAATGATATTACGCTGTTTGATGTTGGTGGTGGTAGTACTGAATTTACTTTTTTGAAAGAAAATAAAATCATATCTCATCTCTCAACAAGTATCGGTGTCAGGAGACTACATAATGAATTTCCTGAAGATTTTCAATGTAGAATAACAAGAGTAACAGAAATCTTAAATGAAATGAACATTAAAAATGTCAGCAAACAAATCTTGATCGGTATTGGTGGAACGGTTACAAATTTGAGTGCGGTTAAGAAAAACCTGAAAGAATATGACTCAAATATCATTCATAAAAGTATTCTGAAAAAAGATGAGATAAAAGAAATCTATGCTGACTTCCGGAAAATGAGTGAAAAACAAATCGCTGATCTAATTCCATTTGAACCTACAAGAGCAGAAATAATTCTTACCGGTGCTATGATCATCAAAGAAATTATTGATCATTTTAAAGCAGATAAAATCTTTGTCAGTGATAGAGGTTTTCAGTTTGGAGTGCTGGCTCAAAGTGAGAAGGAATTAGAGAAAATGTTGTAATATTTAGCCACAGAGACACAGAGAGCACAGAGGAAAAATATAAACTCGAGTCGTAAGAAGGGTGTCAGACAATCGGATGACGATTGACGACGACTTGAAACATCACCAAGGGAATTTTATTTCAACTCGTTGCTTCGCTTATTCATCTTTCGTCACGATTGCTTTCGGGACTACGGAGAACGGACAAGACGAACTAAATATCAGCGAAAATCAGCGGCTGAAAAAGGAAAATTAATGTACGATGAAATAGAAAATTTAAAACATCAAATATCAGAATTTGGTGAAATAAAAATTAAAAACAGGATCATCAGCAGAAATAATTTTACTTTCATTGCTGGACCCTGCACTATTGAAAATTATGATGATCTGATGAAAATCGTTCTGAAATTAAAGGAGATGGGAATAAAATTCTTTCGCGGCGGAGCATATAAAATGCGGACTTCTCCTTACAGTTTTCAGGGACTCGGCAGGAAAGGTCTGGAGATCATCAAAAAAGTGAGCGATCAGACCGGAATGGTCTCTGTTTCCGAAATCATTTCACCTGAACATGTTCATGAAATGTCCGAATATATTGATATCCTGCAGGTCGGAACGCGAAATATGCACAATTATCCTTTACTGGAAAAACTGGGAAAAGTTTCCAATCCAATCATCCTGAAAAGAGGAATGAGCAACACGATCAAAGAATGGCTGCTGGCTGCTGAACATCTGATGGAAGCAGGAAACAAAAAGGTCATTCTCTGTGAAAGAGGGATCAGAACTTTTGAGGATTATACCAGGAATACGCTTGATATTTCCGCAATTCCTGCCGTAAAAAATTTGAGTAATCTTCCAATAATTATCGATCCTTCACATAGTTCCGGAAAACGAGAAATGATCAAATCACTCAGTTGGGCTGCAATGGCAGCTGGAGCAGACGGAATAATGATCGAAACTCATTTTTCTCCGGAAACAACTATCTGCGACAGTAAACAGACAATCGATTTTCAGATGCTGGAAGAGATCATGAAACCAATGGATAGATTAGTTAATCTTTGGAGAAAATAAGAAATTTTATGCTTATAAAAAACAGACCATTAAGAATATTATTGATTCTTCTGCTCATAACCATTCTGATCATCAGCCTGATCCAGTTTTTCTTTTCCATTTTCTTCACCAAAGTTGTGAATGATCAATTGCCGGTATTTCTTAAACCGGAAGCATCGATCAATAAAATCAAGGTAAATCTTTTTGAAGGTTCGGTAACGATCAGAGATTTGATGATCAAACAACCACAAGGTTTTCCAGCTAACGACCTACTTTTATTATCAAAATTGAAGATCAATATCCAATATTTGCCATTACTGAAAAAGAAAATTTCGATTAGCAAAATATATCTGAATGACCTGAAATTGAATATTGATAAAAAAATGAACAAGGAATTGAACATTCTTAATATTATGCAACCTCCGTCCGTTAAAGATGCTGTTAGGAATGAGAAAAAGCCGGTTCCGGAAATATTTATTAAACGAATCGATCTCAATAAAATATTTGTGAATTACACGGAAATTGATTCCATCGGCAAAGAAACAGAAATAGCAGTTTCCAATCTAAATTTTAATCTGAGAAATGCAAACATTTCAGAAACTGAAAAAAAGGTCGAATCGATTATTTTGAGTTTACTTGAAACAACGATCAAAAGCACCCAAGCTTCCAAAAATATGAATATCGATCTAAATAATTTCGAGATCAATCTTCAAAATATTGTTCAGGAAAATGAAAATTTCCAACTGAAAAAAATAGAAACAAATAACTTTAATGTTCTCTTTTCTTCACGGGAAAATCAAAAAGATTCTCTGCAATTTTACTTAACAGATTTATATTTACTTGCTTCAGGAATTGAAATGAGCAACGATTCTCCATCTATAAAAAACAATCTTGCATCAATAGAATTTACTGGAAAAATTCAACATAAGAAATTGCAGGATAATTTATTTGGTCTTTATGCTCGAATAAGAACGATCAGAAAAAAGATTCCACCGATCAATGCGATTTTTCAGGTTATCGGGCTGGAACTCGAACCTTTTGAATTCTTACTTCCACTTGGAACATATCAGGCTATAGGTGGAGATGCCTTTGATCTAAAAACAGATATTACACTTTCGGAAAAAACTCTCCATTGTGACCTGAACATCTCGACCATTCAAGGAAGTAAACTCGGGATGAAAATCGGAGGAACTCCTCAAAAACCGGAATTTGAGACTACCTCGATTCTCTTCAATGTTGTCAGCAGGTTGGGAGGAGGAATCGGCAGCAGTATTCTTAAAGTTGGCGGAACAACTATCGATGCTGCCAAAACCAGTTTGAATGTTGCTCTCGGTCTGGGAAAAGGAGCAACTAATGTAGCAGGTTCTCTCGGAAAAGGTGTTTTCAAAACTGTGAAAGGTGTTGTTACCGCAGATTTGCAGGAAATTGGAGATGGCTTGAAAGAGTCGACTGTCGGGACTGTTTCCGAAGCGGGAAAAACCGTTCTCGAGACAGGAGAAAATTTAATTGATGGGACCGGAGAAACCCTGAATTCTGCTACTGGAAAGAAAAAAGCGGATAAATGGAGATTGGAGAAAGAGGAACGATGGGAAGAATTATGGGAGAAAAGGAAAAAGGAGGTTGATGAGAAAACTCCGAAAAATTAGTTTTCCTCAATCAATCTAAAACTCCCAATCCGGCTTCGGTTCGGGAATACAAAAAGCCTTATCCAGTTTTTCCAACAAATGTTCCGCACCGGAAATTTCATCAGAAACTGCTAAACCTGTTGCCGGACGAACTCCCAACCACATTCTCGTAAAAGCACCAACCGATGATCTTAAAGTCGGTAATTTTTTATTATTTCCTTTCTCTGCTTTTGATTTTTTTCCAAGAGTGATGATATAATTTCCGGCAATTCCTTTCCATTTAGAATCTTTCTCAAGATAATTTTCGATCGGATCGTTCAATTCCAAATTGAATTTCAAATTTTCACAATTCAAATGAGTTCTTTCCAAACATTTTTCCAGGTTACAAATTCTCATCTGCCAGAATGCTGTTGCCTTCATCTTATTCTCAAATTTGGATTTTTCGGTTAACTGTCTGAAACGGAATGGTTGTTTGAGGAAATCCTG
>DRTC01000373.1 GCA_011372345.1 Candidatus Cloacimonadota bacterium | reverse complement strand
TTCATACATATTCCAAATTATTGCCTTTTTAGAGTGGACTCTTAATTGTAATATTAAAATTCTTCACCAAAATCAAGTAAGCAGAAAATTTCAATCTGGTGTTATAAAATATTGGAGTAATTATAAATCACAACCAGCATCAGCAAATGCTTTTTTTAAAAAATTGTTAAGCCCAAATTTATTTGACCAGAATTTGAGATAATCTGTGTCTAAATTTTTATTCTGAACTTTGATCACACCAATAATATCATTCCATTGTCTTTCAGATATTCCTCCTCCTAACTCATACCACTGAAGCTTAAAAATGATTATGTCTTCAGCAGAAGAAAAGTAGAATTTCTCTTTTAAACCATTATCCTCAAAATTATCATTGATTTTTCTTTTAAATACTTGATATTGGAACGAATCTTTTTTTGGGATAAAAATATCTATTTTAATTATGGTTGCGAGATGAATTATATTAAAGCAAGAAGTTTTCTGAATTGCTTCCCTGATCATATTTTCATCGATATAATAATCTTTTTCCAGACTCTTTTTTAAATTCCTGATTTGATTTTCTTTAATATCAGCAATAATATCGACATCCATTGTTGCTCTGGCAATTCCAAAAAATGAGCTGGCAATTGATCCCCCAATATAATATGGAATCGATAATCTCTCTAATGTTTTAATAACCGGTCGAATTGCGATCAGGATTTCAGGATTTTTCACTTCTTCCTTTCTCCCAAATATTTTCTAATCCTTTCTGCCAGTTCTTTTCCATAATGATATTCGACAAAGAGCAGATTCACTTGTTCTTCATTCAGATTGCTATTTGCTCGAGCGATAGCTCGTTTCGATAATTGAGAAACCAATTGAGACATCGAACACACCTGCGAAAATTTTTGGGAAATACTTGCTTTCCGAAGTAAAGATATCAATACTTTCTCTGCTTCGATACTTGTATCTGCTGATTGGGTTTTCATAATTTGGTTTGATTTAAACTTGCCATCCGGCAGCTGACGGAAGGCAAGTTTTTAGAGATCATCTCATCAACAGCATTTTCTTAATGATAGATTTCTTTCCGGTTGTAAATTCATAAAAATATATTCCTGATTTAACCGGAGTTCCGAAATCGTCTTTTCCGTTCCAGATGATGTGGAAAAGCGACTCCGTCGCTTTTGTTTCAACAGAGTTGAAACACTCCAAAACTCTGACTTTCTGTCCTCTGATATTATAAATGATTATCCGCCCCTGCGGACAAGTCTCTGTGTTCTCTGCTTCTCTGGGGCAAGAAAAAGAAATCGTAGTTTCAGAATTGAAAGGATTGGGATAAGAGTGCAGAACAAGTTCTGTCTTACCGACATCATTATTCTCGACATCTGTGATCACTTTTTCGAGGGAATTGGAAAAGCCGGGGATCGATTCGATTTCATTAGTATAAACCGAAGTTATGGCAAATTTATATGTTCCGAGTTCCTGTCCAGCCCACTCATAATCTATGAAAGTCGTATCAGTTAATCCGGAAAAGATTTGCATCCATAAGTCAGGATAATCTTCGTGTTCTTCTAAAAATCGATAACCGGTATAAGACTCAAAAATCCTGGAATTCAAAGGAGGTTGCCAGAATATTTCAGCTTCGGTTTGTTCATCATTCTGGGTAGCAAGCACATTTTCCGGGGGAAAAGTCAATTCCGTTAGAACGATCGTTCCCAGATCAATATCAGATGAACCGACTGTGATATTAGTCGTATAATTTGCATAACCTCCGTAAAAAATATTCAGAGAATAATCATTATTTGCATAAACATTAACCGTGAAATTTCCTGTAACATCCGTAATCAAAGAATATTCACCATAACCGGAAAGTAATATTAAAGCACCTTCCAAACCGATTCCCGGGAAATCGCTCCCAACAACATGTCCGCTGATCTGAATCATGGGGAGCGGACTCAGGTTAAAATCGATTTGAGTTGTCTCATCTTCGATGATAGTTCCTTCGATGGTTTGAGGGGAATATCCAAAAGCTGAGGCTGTGAAATCATGTGTTCCCTGCATAATATTTCCTTTCAGATAGTATCCGCTGGAATTGGAGACAGCACTGATAAAACTTTCTTCAAGCACAATATCTGCTCCGGTCAGAGGAGAACCTTGATCATCATAAACATATCCCTCCAACGCTCCCAATCCGTTAATTGCAATATAAAAGGTCGTGTTAGGAATACGATTGAATAGAAATCCATCCGGTGGGCTTTCCGGATTGATCGTTCCCTGGTTTGTATTCAAGGCAAGAGTTCTATCAGGATGAATAGTTGAATGAGTAGTATGATAATTATTATTGATGTCGTAAGTTTCATCATCCCAGGGTCTGTTTGCCAGAACGATCAAATTTGCTCCGGTATATTCATAAGGCGTTTCTAACTGGATAAAAATTGTGTTATAACCTGAGGGGAAATCGAGACTGTTTTCAAAAACAGAGGTTAAATCTCCCGCAGGAAACCAGCCATTTGTCAGATTCGATTGATAGGTTTCTCCCATCCATAATTTTACCTGTTTATTGGTTAGATATTCCTCAAAATCATTTTGATAGGAAACAGCATAAATTACTCCTGTATATTGCATTTCAGAGAAGAAATATAAAGACTCGGTCAGGTTGTTATTAAAACGAAAGTTGAAGGGAGTCCAATTTACCTGTTCATTTCCATATCCAACTGTTACTTCGACTGCCTGAAAAGGCAGGACTTCTACCGGAATCACAGACGATGAATTATTCTCAAGATCATCATCAAGTTGAGTTTCCAACAGAGCGTGCAGATAGGTTACTCCGGTTGGCTCATCCGCAGGAATTATCCAGACAATTCTATGTATTTTTTCCTGTTCGGAAACAATCGTTTCTGCGATCTGAATTGTTTCCAATAAAACATCTTCATCCTGGAAGAGCTTTAAAGTATAATCGTTCTGGTTGTTTGTTCCATAATTTTTTACGGTAATATCATAAACCGCAGAATCATGAGTATAAACAAATCCGGGACCGGAGATCGATTTAACTGCCAGGTCATTTTCGGAAGTTGTGGTGGGAGGAAAAGTGATGTTATCGATCCAGCCTGTATCGGAATGATTGGAGATCTCTTCGTTTTTTTCATATTTCCAGGTAAATACATGATCACCGGGTTCGAGAGGAAATGATTCTTCATTCCAGGGAAAGATCCCGGCAATATACGCCATTTCTTCTCCATCGATATAAAAATATAATTTATCATGATGATTCTGACTGCTGACTTTCCAGAAAAAGCTGATATCTCCGTTTTGAGTTGTTTCCATATTAACAGACAGAGATGTTGATTCATAATCATCGATCGCACCTGCCTGGGCACAATAAAGACCTTCGTAAGGTTCGATATTGCTGATGAACCAATCGGAATTTCCGCTGAATTCCCAATTATAAGCAGAAAAATCTCCGGATTCAAAACCCTCGAAATTCTGGGAGAAAAGAAATAAAGAAATGGAATAAAATAAGATAATAAAGAGTATTTTTTTCATTTTAACCTCTCTTTTGTTTGAAATTTCATTACTGAAAATTTCGTATCGAAAATTTAAATGTTAGCTATTTAAGGCAAGAAAAAACTGAAAAAATAAATAAAATCCTAATAATCTCCCTTTTTAAGGGAGAATCAAAGAGAGTTAAAAATTCCTTAAAAGACAGGATAACGATTGATTTTTGTGATTATGCTGGATCAAACATTAACCATTGAATTTATTCGATGGAAAACAGAGACACGAAAAACCGACTTCAGCCTGAAAATGTGCTGAATAAATTCAGTTATGAATTGTAGTAGTATTATCTGCCATTCACTGAAGTAAATGGCTAATGTTTGTCTAATATTACATTTTATCTGTTTTCAAGTGTCTCTTTTGTTTCGTTGTCATTCTGTCGAACTGAGTTTAAATATGATTTGATAACGAGTTCCTTCTTTTTTTTGCAAAGTAATTTTCCCATTAATTTGTTTTGATAACATATTGATCAGTTGCATTCCCAGGGTTTTTGTTGTATTCAGATCAATTTTTTCAGG
>DRTC01000372.1 GCA_011372345.1 Candidatus Cloacimonadota bacterium | reverse complement strand
CCAATTTCTACTATCTGATCTCTGGCTTCTAATTTGCAAAATCTTCATTTTATCACTGCAATCGCTTTTTTCTGATTTAATTCCCCGGTACTGGAAACTATTTTCAGAATATAAATTCCAAAAGGAACGATTTTTCCGTTCTTATCTTTACCGTCCCAGGCTAATTTTATTTCACAGGAATCATCAGAAAATATTGTTGTTGAAATATTTTCGGCAAGATCGATAAATCTGGAATTCAAATTATATATTTCAATGTCCACCGAAGTTACTCTATTTGTTTCAATACTGATCTCAATTTTTTCATCTTGTGAAGGAGCAAAGACTTTCCCTTTTGGAAAGGTTAATTTTTTAATGTTCAGTGCCTGCGGAGAAAAGGGAGGAGTTTTATAAAATGAAACTCGAGATTTCGGCTCTATACCAATATCCGGCAGATCATCTCCATCTTCATCGATGAGAATGTTCAGATAATTATCCAGAATTGCAGGTTGATTTGAATCATCGGGCATTCCACCCAAATTATCCGGAGCAACATCGGGTCCGCTGGTGCCATCATCTCCACCGGTTATCACTGCTATCAGTTTGATAGAAGGAAAGTCGATCATCGAATGGGATTCATCAAAATAAAGAGAATCTAAGGGAATAGCAACTTCCATAGAACCATCTAAATTACCTTCATAATATGAAGAAATACTTGATATGTCATTACTTGTGATCATGGAAATATCATTCGTAGTTCCGGGTTCGACTTTCCAAAATTGAGGAGAAGTATTTCTATCCCAGGTTGCCAGGAAAAAATCCGGATAAAAGTTGAAAAAAAGGAATTTTCGATTCCAGGAACTTAAATCCCCCATATTGGTTATTCCGTAATTATCATAAATATCGAAAAACAAGATCACATTATTATCCCAACTGCAAGCATCGATTGCTACATATAGATTCGTCTCATCCCAGGTTACTTTGATCTGTTTCACATCGTTATATTCACCCCATTCCGAATCATCAGGATACTCCAATAAATTGCCAAGCGAGTCTATCAATATGATCTCGTCATCTGTGAATTCACTGCTGTAGCCATCAATGATGATGCGGGAAGATAAATCGCTATCGGTGACAGAATAAAGACTGACAGACAACAGGAAAAAAACAACTAACACGATTTTCATATATTTCCTTTTGTATTAAAACTTGAGTTAAGTCTGCTTCAGCAGGTCTTGACTTAAGTTCCCCAAGCAGGTAATTCCATTAAGATGAAACCAGACTCGTAAAACAATTTGCTAAATTGTCTTTTTTCTGATATTTCTAACTTTATATAATTCAATAAATTAGAAAATGGTTTCATAGGAGTTGATTGAAATCATAAAAACCTTAAGTCAAGATCGAATAAGTTCGACTTAACTCAAGGTTTCTTAAAGTTTACCTCATCAGGATCATCTTTTTCGTCGAAACAGATTTTCCCGATTTCAATTTATAAAAATAGATTCCGGAAGAAACCGGTTTGTTATTTTCATCTTTTCCGTTCCAAATTATGTGGGAAAGCGACTCCGTCGCTTTTGCGTCAAAATAATTGACGCACTCCAAAGACTTCACTTTCTGACCTTTGATATTATAAATCTCAATCTCTGCGTTCTCTCCGTTCTCTGTGGGTGAAAAAGAAATCGTGGTTGAATTTCGGAATGGATTCGGATAATTATTCAAGATAATTTTCGGATTGGAGATTTCCACATTTTCGTCGATTCCCGCACTTCCCAT
>DRTC01000371.1 GCA_011372345.1 Candidatus Cloacimonadota bacterium | reverse complement strand
TTTGAGTTACTATATTATTGTATCCTTTTTGTATTTAACATCATCTTTTTCCGGAAAATCGATATTATAATGTAAACCACGGCTTTCCTTCCTCAAGAGAGCAGAGCGGATGATGATATTAGCAACTACTGCCAGATTCCTGGTCTCAATGACTTCTTTCCTGACCGGATTTTCCTGGTAGAAATTATTGATCTCTTCATAAATATTGGAAATTCGTGAATGTGCATAATTGAGAAGTCGTGTTGAACGGGTAATAAAAACATATCCCTGCATGATCTTCTGAATGATCTCCCTATTATGAGAAATTACTACCCATTCGTTTTCATTAAAAGTCCCGATATCGTGCCATTCCGGGATTTCAGGGAAAATGACTTCTTCTTTGTTGGAAGGATGATTCCCGGCTCGATAAGCGATTACCAGACCTTCGAGAAGTGAATTGGAAGCAAGACGATTTGCTCCATGCAATCCTGTACAGGCAACTTCTCCAGCAGCGAATAGATTCTTGATATCAGTTTGACCATTGATAGTCGTTAAAATCCCCCCGCAGAAATAATGAGCAGCCGGCACAACCGGAATCGGTTCCTTCGTGAAATCAATCCCTCTCTTCAGACATTTTTTACCAATATAAGGAAAACTTTTCTTTAGTTTTTCGGTTGGAATCCCTGTCGCATCAAGATAAAGAAATTTATCTCCGCTTTTTTTCAGTTCAAAATCGATTGCCCGGGAAACAACATCCCTTGGAGCAAGACTACCAAGCCGGTGATATCTTTCCATAAAAGACTGTCCATCTTGCAGTTTTAAGATCGCTCCTTCACCTCTTAATGCTTCCGAAACCAGAAATGGTTTTCCTGCGGGACTATAGAATGCTGTCGGATGAAACTGGATGAATTCCATGTTGGCAATTCTTGCTCCAGCCATTCCTGCCATAGCATAACCATCACCTGTAGCAACCTCCGGATTGGTATTATAATTATAAACCTGACCTGCTCCTCCGGTTGCCAGCATGGTTTTTTTTGCTTTGAAAATGTGAACTTTGTTCTTCGATTTTTCCAGGACATAAGCTCCCCAACATGTTATCTGTGGAATAAAATTATCTACTTGCGAAATATGATGCTGGGTGATCAAGTCGATAGCCAGATGATTTTCAAAAATACTTATATTTTGATTTCCCCGACATGCTTTGATCAGGGCTTTCATTACTTCGTGACCTGTTGAATCAGCTGCATGAGCGACTCTCTTCTGGGAATGACCTCCTTCTCTCGTCAAAGAAAGATTTTCCAAACTCCGATCAAGTTCATCATTTTCCATGGTAAATTCAGTTCCCAGTTTGATCAAGTAATCAATGCATGCCGGACCTTCTTCCACGATCGTTTTGATAACCTTCTTCTTACCAATTTCAGAACCCGCAATAAAAGTATCCTTGATGTGTTCTTCGTATGAATCGTGATGACTCAGAACTGCGGCAATTCCACCTTGCGCATATTCCGTATTGCAATTGTTCAGTTTTTCTTTGGTGACAACTGCTACTTTTCCAATTTTGGATACTTCCAAAGCATAAACCAATCCTGCAATTCCACTTCCGATCACGAGAAAATCAAAATTTTTCATATAATTCCTGTAGTTCGGAACTTGTTCCGAACCAATTATTTTCTATCTTCCTAAATTTAACAACCCTTTATCAATAAAAATCCTTGATGGGATTTGGAATAAATGGTACAAGTTCTGTTCTACAGTTCTTGACCGGACTTCATCGCGAAGCAGACGGAGTTCAGTTTAAAGTTTAGGATGAAAGGTCGTCTCAAGTCCGGTTTCGCTTCGCTCCTCTGAACTCGAGTCTCTTTTTTTCGGTATCTGATTTCAGTTTCCATCAATAAATTCTGTTTATTTAAATTAATTCAGTCGAACTCAATGAATCAATAATACAACTTTTGCCCCGGATAGATCGTACTCGATTTCAAACCATTTATACTTTTTATTTTGGAAATGGAAGTATTACACTTTCGAGCAATACCGGAGAGTGTATCTCCTTTTTTGACAACATAATATTCCTTTGAAGAATCTTTTAGAGAGCCATAAAGTTTAAGTTTCTGTCCCGGACGAATGATATTCGACTTTAATCCGTTCAAAGATTTTATTTTGTAAACAGTCGTCTTATATTTCTTGGCAATATCATAAAGTGTATCACCTTTCTTGACTGTATGGTGAGTGAAATATCCGGCATTTTTAACGAGGAATTTTCTCTTGATCGCTGCCAGTTCGTTCAGATTTTTTTTCCCATTTTTTGGAACAAGGATCGTAAAATTTCCCGGAGGAAGAATAACATCATTAATCGGAGAATATTTTTTTCTAGCTCTTTTGTAAATCTTGATCCAGGGATTGAATTCCCAGATCTTTCCGACAGTAGTTCCCTGGGCATTTGCCCAATCATCTATCTTATAATGTCCTTTGAGTTTGATATTTTCTTTCCTGACCAATTCTAAAAGTGGTTTTTCCCGCTCAAATTTTTTCCCGAAGATTTCCTCTTCATTTTCAAATATCATTTTGATCGCAACTGCTCGCCAGACAAAATTATGAGTTTCATCCGCTTTCATGATCAATTCAAAAAAATCTGTTCCTCCCTGCTCTTTGATCACCCGTGAAATGCTTCCAGCTCCGGCATTATACGCACTCATTGCCAGTAGCCAATCATTAGCACCTAATTTGGATAAATGGTCGTAATTATTTTTCAGAAGTTTGGCAGCAGCTACTGTCGATTTGAAAACATCTCTCCGTTCATCGACAAAAGAATCGATCTTCAATCCAAATCCTTTTGCAGTTCCTTTCATAAACTGCCAGATCCCTGCTGCTCCAACCCGCGAAGTTGCCATCAAGCTTAAACGACTTTCGGCAATTGCCAGGTATTTTATATCGAGAGGAATTTTGTGCATAGAAAAGATGGAATCAAAGATCGCAAAATATTTTCCGCTTCTGGGAATGAATTTATGAGCAGACTGTACTTCGAGATTAAATATCTTCTCAAATTTGTGGGAAAGTCTTTCATTTCTCAAATCGAACTTCCTACCTGCAAAAATAATGGAATCCGGAATCTGAAAATCTGCATTTACCAAAACTCGACTATTGGAAATCTCCAGAGCCTGCATCAAAGAATCAACTGAAAAATTCATCTCTTCGATCACTGCATAAAGAGAATCGATCTCATTATTTTTGAGCAATATTTCGTTGTTAAGAGAATCTTCAGTTGTCTGAATGAATTCCGTAAAAGAAGCGACTGATGGATTTTCAACCTGTTTTTGTTCAATCTCATTTTTCTCGAAAATTCGATTTATGGAGCAACTCGTTAGTAATATAATTATCAAAACAACAATTATTTTTTTTATCATTTTTTCTCTCATTTATTTTTTGTAATACTTAGA
>DRTC01000370.1 GCA_011372345.1 Candidatus Cloacimonadota bacterium | reverse complement strand
TACAAACCAGATATCGAAAATATCACCGTTCAAAATGAGCAGATCAGCTTTTCCCACCAGACTTTCCAGAAATGATAAGACTCTTTTTCTGCGAGCAGAATCTTCTTCGTTTTCGGAAAATTTCAAATGGAAGTCGGAAGCGATGTAAACTCTCATATTTCCATGTAGTTCGGAACCTTTAGTCCGGCTACTGACGGATTGTTCCGAAATCCTTTTACTCATAATATTTATCAAAATTTGTTTTGGATCAGAACAAGTTCTGATCTACATTGTCATCAAATAATAAAACAAGTTAGCACCCATCTGAAACGCCTGCTTCTTGATTTCCGCCGGATCATCGTGAGCATTGCTCCAGCCATCGCTGATATTGGTCTCGTAAGTATAAAGAAGCAGCATCATACCGTTCTCATCAAAGATCGCAAAAGCCTGCGGACGCTGATCATCATGTTTGTGTATCTTGGGCAATCCCTGTGGAAAATCGTAGTAACAGTGATAGATCGCATGATTGGCAGGAAGTTCCACCAGTTCTTTGTCCGGGAACACTTTTTTAATTTCCCGTCTGAATGATTCATTCATCCCGTAATCATCATCAGCATAAAGGAATCCTCCCCGCAATAGATATTCCCGCAGATTTTCCGCATCTTTCTCTGAGAAAGCAATATTTCCATGACCGGTCATATAAATAAAAGGAAATTCAAACAGTTTGGAATCTGACGGCTTGACTTCTGCCTGCTCGATAGAAAAATCTGTATTGATGTTCTTATTCAGAAACTTCACCAGATTAGGAAGAGCATCAGGATCATTATACCAGTCACCTCCGCCATCGTAATGAAGACGGGCAAGCTGCGGTTTTTCCGATGCGGAAAGAACTACCCAAGCTATAATTAATAATATAATAACGATTTTTTTTCTTTTCATTTTCTATTTATTCGAGTCATAAGTGAAGCAACGACTCGGAACATTTTTATTTCGACTTGTCATTCACCACGAGTCGAAATTGTCCGACTGAAAAAATTTGTTTACGGAAATATGGCAAGTAAAAAAAAAGGAATGAGGAATAAGGAGTCAGGAATATGGATCTGTATGAGAAAATTATAAGTGAGGAAAGGTTCTTTTTAATAGCCGGACCTTGTGTGATCGAGAATGAAAAGGTTATTTTGGAAGTTGCGGAATTCCTGAAAAGGGAAACTTCTAAAAGAAACATAACTTTCATCTTCAAATCTTCATATAAAAAAGCGAACAGGACTTCTATTCATTCATTTTCCGGTTTGGGAATCAAGGAAGGTTTGAGGATCCTGCAGAAAGTCAAAGATGAGTTTGAACTTACCATTTTAACAGATGTTCACGAAACGATTGAAGTGAAACAGGTTTCCGAAGTAGCTGATATAATCCAGATTCCGGCGTTCCTTTCTCGGCAGACGGATTTAATAATCGAAGCAGCAAAGACCGGAAAGATCATCAATCTGAAAAAAGGACAATTTATGGCTGCGGAAGATATGGAATCTGCGACAGAAAAAGTTACTTCTACAGGTAATCAACAAATTCTCCTGACCGAAAGAGGAACGAGTTTCGGATATCATAATCTTGTTGTTGATTTTCGTAGTTTTGCGATCATGAAGAAACTCGGTTATCCGGTTGTTTATGATGTTACGCATAGTCTGCAGCAGCCTTCGCTCGGAAAGATTACCGGCGGAACTCCCGAATATGCTCCGATGATGGCAAAAGCAACTCTGGCAAGCGGAAAAGTCGCCGGCTTGTTTATCGAAACTCATCCCCATCCGGAAGATGCGTTAAGTGATGCAGCGACTATGCTTCCACTTAATTCTTTGCCTGATATTTTGGAAGAATGTTTGAGGATAATGTAAAACAAGATGCTATCTTGTTCAAGAATATATAACAACTCAGCGAGTTGTTTTACGATAGAGGATTGAATGAAAGATTTCAAAAAAATTAAACTCTTAATATTAGATTGCGACGGAGTCCTCACAGACGGGAAAATAATTTATAATGACAATCGCATCGAGATCAGGAATTTTTCTGCGAAAGATGGTCTGGGAATCAAGATGTTAATGTTTGCGGGAATCGAAGTTGCAGTTATCAGCGGGAAATATTCCGAAACCTTAACTAAAAGATGTGAAGACCTGGGAATCAAACATGTTTTCCAAAAGATCAGGAATAAACTCAAAGTTGCGGAAAAATTATTTAAAGAATTGGATATGAGTTGGGATAATGTCGCTTATATGGGAGATGACTGGAATGATTTTCCGGTCATCAAAAAAGTGAGTTTGTCTGCTGCTCCTAATGATGTAATGGAAGATTTTAAGGAGAAAGTTGATTTTATTTCAACTCGAAAAGGCGGGGAAGGAGCAGTTCGGGAATTCATTGAATTTATCTTGAAGAAACAGGGAATTTATGAAAAAGTTTTGTTGGATTTTATCTCGTTTTTGGAAAATAGTTAGAACTCACTTCCAATCCCTCTCTTTGTCAAAGAGAGGGGAGAACAGGAATTCGAATCTATCGAGTTCACCCAAGTTTCTCTTCTTTGTTAAAGAGTGGATAGGGGAGTTTGGTAAACCTAAAATTTTCTACTTTCTAACAATTATCGTATTCATCTCTTTCCTGGTTTCCTGCACTTTTTCCGAAGAAAGTTTTTCCGGGAAAAAAGATTCCAAATTACCGGATGAAGAAGCTGATTCCGTGAAGATCATTTCCATGACAAAAGATATTATTGATTACGAATTAGAAGCAACTCATATCGATAGGTTTTATAAAAAGAAACTAACTCTTGCTGATTCAATATTTATCACGACCTTTAATCCTGATGGTTCAATTAAATCGACATTATCAAGTGATAAAGCAGAAATGGATGAAGCGAAAAATATTCTGACCGCAATCGATAATGTTATCGTAAAAAGTGAAAATGGGATAATGAAGACTCCCTTCCTAATCTGGAATAAAAATACGGACGAATTTTATGCCAAAAATGGTGTTACTTTGATCAGAGAAGATAATGTTTTGCAAGGTCAGGAAATGAAAACCGACGGAAATCTGGAAAGGATCGAGATCATAAAAGTTTCTGCTGAAGGCAAGATTGATGAGAGTGAGATTGACTGGTAATATTGTCATTCAGAGGTATCTTACAAAGGGACTCTATCAAAGAATCTACATCTTTTTTTTGAATTTCAAGTTCTTTTTACTTGGAGATTCCTCGAGAGTGAAATCAGGAAGAATCCGTCTCTTTCAAGAAAGAGAAAAACTCGGAATGACAATGTTATTTCTGTGTTTCTTTATTTTTCTGTTCTCTGAAGAAACAGAACTTCGTCCTTATAAATTGATCAATGCTGATACTTTGATTGCCAGAAAGATAAATGAAGAATATATCACAAACCTGAAAGGCAATGTTCATTTTTTTTATGGAGAAACAGAATTTTATACTGATTTTGCTGAAATCTTTGAGAAGAAAAAAGTCACGAGAATGATCGGTAATGTGAAGGTTTTTGATGATACATTGAGTTTGTTTTCCGATAAAGTGGATTATTATCGTTTGACCGAGCAGCTATTTCTTGAGGGCAATGTTTTTATCCAGGAAACCCATCAGGACTCAACGATCAGAACTTTCGAGACAGACCGAGCAGAATATTACCGCAATGATAAGAACTTGATCGCAATAGATAATGTGATCGCTTTTGATGAAAGAGAAGATTTGAGAGGAACCTGCGGTTATCTAACTTATAATATGAATGATGGTTACGGTTATTTGATCAAAAGTCCGATCTTAACCGCAATCGGAGAAGATTCTTTAACGATCTCTGCGGAAAAGATCGAATATTACAAGGAATTTCAGAAGATCGTTACCACCTTTAATGTTGTCTCAGAATCAAAGGATTTTACGATCACGAGTGATTTCCTCTTATATTTCAAGGAAGAAAATAAAGCATTTTACCTGGGAAATCCGAAATTTATTTCCGAGATGGCAATTGCTTCGGCAAATGAATTTCAACTCTTTCTTGATGAGAGAACCATCAAATATGCAATTCTGAAAGATTCCTGCCGAGTTGATTTCAAGTCTGAAGAAAACGAAGAAATGGTAAATTGGATAACTTCCGAAAATATGGAATTCAATTTTGTCGATGGACATTTAGAAATATGTGAAGCAACAACTAATGTGGATTCCTATTTCAAGCAGGATGAAAAGGAAGATAAAGATTTTGCTATAAATGAAGCCCAAGGTGATAAACTAACGATTTCAATTAATTCAGATGAGGAAATCGATCAAATCGGGATGCAAGGTAGAGTTTCGGGGAAATATAAATTTTTGGTGAAATAAATTTTAATTCATTCTAAAAAGGAAGTAATTTGGAAACTGAAGAATCAGTTATTGTCCTCTATCTTCTTATTAACCACCAACTTAAGTTGGTGGTTAATGAAAAAGGAAAAATTATTAACCGTTTTAACGGTTTCTAATTTTATTGAATTTGACCTTTTTAGAGTGGGCTTAAATTTGTTTATCCACGAATTGCACAGATAAAATTTCATACTGATGGAAGTGTGAATGAAATCAAGATTTCAAATTTCGATTTAATAATATAACTCAAGTTTCGCAGTAATAAAAAAAACCCTTGTTAAGCTGTCCATTATACACATCTTTTTTTTAGTAACATCATGAACGGCGTATTTCCTTTTCTGTTTGTGTTTGATTCCCACACCTGAAGGTGTGGGTTATTGATTTATCCCAATTTCCAGGAAAATCCGAATCAATAGCCCCTACCTTCAGGTAGGGGAACACTCAAACCTTTTAGTAGTAGGCATTCCCAGACTTATGTATAATGGACAGATTGTTAGGGGGGATTGTTTGGAATTTCCTAAAGAATCTCTGCGGAATCCTTTGAACTCCCCTTCATAAGGGGAGATTGAGAGGGATTAATGATTCTTCTAAAT